>CALHAO010000471.1 GCA_937931765.1 uncultured Thiotrichaceae bacterium | reverse complement strand
GAAGCTATTTCCGCAGCCGCGAAGGGTGGCGTGGAAATGCAGGCATTGAGTGATGTGGTCGGTGCGGGTGGTTCTAATTCAGTGATGTTTGAACGTTTGATGATGGTACTGTTGCAAGGTGACGAGTCCGTATTCCAATTTGCGATCAATAATGCGCAAAAAGACCTGCGTTACTACACCACAATGACGCAGGAACAGCCATCTACCTCGTTTATCGCAGAAAGCGTGCATCAGACCTATGTCCTTGCTGGTAATCTGGGTTATGGCGATCAATTTGTACCACGTTTGGTGGACATGATGAAGCAGATTAACAAGGCAGGATAGGATGGGCAGGGTGCCCCGGTCAATGTTGGCCTTTAGTCTTGTTTTACAAATGGTGCTGGCATGGTATGTTGCAAGGTCAGCAAGTGTTTTCTATCGACGCATAAGAAGGTGTATTGAATGAGTGAGCCACAATCAACCCTGACAGACCGTTTCGGTCGTCGTATAACCTACGTGCGTATGTCGGTCACGGATCGTTGTGATTTCCGCTGTGTGTATTGCATGGATGAAAAAATGACCTTTGTGCCTCGTGAGCAATTGCTGACACTGGAAGAAATGGCACGTTTGGGAAAAGCCTTCGTCCAGCTAGGTGTGCATAAAATTCGCCTTACCGGTGGTGAGCCGCTAACCCGTCGTAATGTCATGCAGTTATTTAATGACCTCGGACACCTGGATGGCTTAAATGACTTCACTCTTACTACGAATGGCAGTCAGTTACCCAAATACGCTCAGCAGCTAAAAGATGCTGGTGTGACGCGTATTAATATCAGTCTGGATACATTGGATGCACAACGTTTCGCTGATTTAACCCGCATCGGTAAAATTGAACAAACGTTGGATGGTATTGACGCAGCGATTGCAGCAGGCTTTGATCGTATCAAGCTGAATGCAGTTATCCTGAAAAACCGCAATCATGATGAAATTATCCCGTTGGTTGATTTTGCGCGGGATAAGGGTATTGATATTAGCTTCATTGAAGAAATGCCACTGGGTGTGATTTCTGATCATGATCGCGCTGAAGTTTATTATTCCAGTGATGATATTTTGCGTGATATTCGCGAGAAATATGATCTGCAGGCGATAGGTGCAACAACCGGTGGGCCATCCAAATATTATCAATCAGCAGACAGTGATACCCGCGTTGGCTTTATCTCACCGCATAGCCATAATTTCTGTGACGATTGTAATCGGGTGCGCGTAACAGCCGAAGGACGTTTGTTATTGTGCCTGGGGCAGGAACACTCGGTAGACCTGCGTCGTGTGCTGCGGGCTAATCCGCTGGATGATGCGCCGTTGTTGGCGGCTCTGCAGGATGCGATGCAAATTAAGCCAAAAGGCCATGAGTTTGACCTGAATGCCAAACCCATCCTATTCCGTCACATGAGTGCGACGGGAGGCTGATTATATGTCACCTCATTTGCCCGCTGGCCGTGAATACCCACAACTCTCAAATGCTGCGTTGGATGCAACCGCCAGTGCTGTGGCTGTGGATGAATACGGTCAGGCAAGGGATGGTTTTATTGCGGCCGAGCGGCCACTGACTATTTATCTGGATAAGCGTGAAGTAGTCACCTTAATGACGATGGGTTGTGAGCCTGAATTATTGATTCTGGGTTGGCTGCGTAACCAGAATTTGCTGAATGATATTAATCAGCTAAAAGCCATACAGGTTGATTGGGAAACGGATTCTGTTGCTATCACTACGTTCAATGGTGTTGATGGTCTGGAAGAAAAGCTGAGTAAAAAAACGGTGACTACCGGCTGCGGGCAGGGCACTGTCTTTGGTAATCTGATGGATAATCTTGATCAGTTGAAACTGCCCCGCGTTGAGTTAAAACAGTCACTGATCTACGAATTGCTCAGTAGTTTGAATGCACATAACGCGGTCTATAAACAGGCAGGTGGTGTGCATGGTTGTGCGTTGTGTGAAGGAAGTACTATCACCGCTTTTGTTGAAGATGTAGGCAGGCATAATGCGGTAGATGCGCTGGCGGGCTACATGTGGCTACATAATATTACCGGCAATAATAAAATTTTTTACACCACCGGCCGTTTAACCTCAGAGATGGTAATCAAGGTCGCCCAGATGGGTATTCCCGTGTTGTTATCCCGTTCCGGCATTACGCAAATGGGTTTAGATATTGCACAAAAAGTGGGCGTTATTCTGATTGCCCGCGCTAAAGGTATGCATTTCATGGTGTATCACGGTGCAGATCAGATCGAATTTGATGCGCCGCCTGCGCAACGGAAATAACGCTTCTCAAACAGTAATCTCCTCATAAATAGTCTCATTATTGTTGATAATAATGGCTTGTTTGTGGTTTTTTCACATCACAGTGCTATTATCTCTTACAACCTCTTTAAACCATTAAAGTTTCTGATGCGACTAAAGTATAAATATCCCCATTAATTAATGTCACACAAAAGGATGAGTGTTATGTCTGGAGAGTCTTCATTTTGGTGTAGTTCTTTTTCTCGTTTCTGGTGGTGGCTGCTTGCCCTACTTGGATTGCCGTTACTATTTTTTCTCATGACCCATTTTCAACAAAAGCCGATCGAAGCCGATCTGACTGCGCGGGTATCCGAAGCATTAGCTGCTGAAAACCTCGACTGGGCTGAAGTCGATGTTAACCAGCGTGGGCGCGATGTTCTGCTGAAAGGCGAGCCGGGCAGTGATGCTGAACGTGATCAGGCCATCGCCTTGGCGCAAGGTGTTGAGGGTGTTAACCGGGTTGATTATGAGGGTGACATGGGCGATGTTGCTGCAACAGATGATCCGGCCCAGGATACTGATAAAGATGCGTCAACAGGCGATGAAACTCTGGCTGCTGATGCTGACCAGGATGTAGCCAAAGCTGGTGATGCGGATCAAGACGTCGCTAAGACCGAAGCTGAGCCGGTAACGACTGACACGGCGGAAGCAAAAGAATCATTGCTTCCGGCAGAGTTAACCATGTCTATGGACGGTGATCAGTTGGTGTTGGACGGTAAAATGTCTTCCCAGGCACAGATTAACGCATTACAACAGGCTGCAACGCTACAGGTAGGGGTTTCCAAGGTTGTGAATAACCTGCAAGTCAGTGATAAGCATGCAGACGCTGATTGGATAAAAGGTGTTGGTAATATGATGGGTGGGCTGCCCGCTGGAAGTGAAGTAGTGGTTAAGGACGATACGCTGGAGTTATCCGGTGATGTAGATAGTGAAGATATGCGGGTTACTTTATCTTCACAGGCTGGTAGTGCGCTGCAGGGTTCAGGCCTGCAATTACTGAATGCACTTAAGGTAGTGGTTCCTCAACCGGATGCAGCCGAAGCCGGTCAGCAACAAGCGGCTTGTCAGGAAAGCTTAAATGCAGCGATGCAAGATAAGAAAGTCTTGTTTACTTTTAATAAGGCTGAGGTCGACGCTAAGAGTCACGCATTATTAGATAATCTGGGTAAGATTATTGCTGGTTGTGGTGATGAAATGCAAAGTATCTCCATTCTGATTGGTGGACATACCGATAGCGTGGGTCGGGATGCTTATAACCTTGAATTAAGCCAGCGCCGTGCTGATGCCGTGAGTGCTTATCTGCAAGGTAAAGGTATTGATGCGGGCATGTTGGAAACCAAAGGTTTTGGTGAGTCAAAGCCGGTGGCGAGTAACGATACTGTGGCTGGACAGGCGACAAATCGCCGGATCACATTTGAAATTAAACAGAAGTAAGGAGTAGGTAAGATGATGTATTTGATTTCTCAGTTGTTTGTCTGGCTGTTGCTCGCATTTCTGCTGGGCTTATTATTAGGCCTGTTTCATAAATCCGGCGGCGAGGGTTAAGCCATGACGACTTATTGGATTCAGACTGCTTTATTATTACTGGCCGCTTTCATTATTGGTTTGGTGTTGGGCAAGTTGCTACGGAGCATGCTTTGCCGTCCGGCCAGGCACATTGATTATGGCAGGACGGTAGAAAAAGATTCAACATACAGGGAGCCTAATTATGGCTTGCCCAAAGTTGATGAAACCCGGCAACCACATTTGAGTGCGGCTGCTGGTGGCGCTGCACTTGGTGCCGCAGGATTAGCGGGTGCTATGAAATTTGGCGAACCGGAAACTGATTTAGCTAAGTTTGACTTACCGGATATTGATGCTGATTTACCTTCGGCTTCAATTGATGCGCCAGATGTTGATATTGACGTACGTACACCGGAAATTGATCGGCCAGACCCCAGCTTTCCGGGAACGAAGTTTTCTGACTTCACCATGAAAGAGCCAGACGTTGATGTAAACATGTCTTCATTGGATGTGGATATGCCATCAGCATCAATCGATGTGCCGGACGTAGATATACGCACTCCGGATATAGATGTAGACCTGCCGTCAGCGTCTATTGATGTAC
>CALHAO010000470.1 GCA_937931765.1 uncultured Thiotrichaceae bacterium | reverse complement strand
GCGACGATGAAGCCAAATTCCGTAACTATTTCAAAATGCTGGAAACGCTGGGTGATAACCGCGATTTACAGGCCAATTTAGATGAGGCAAAAGCGATGTTAACAGAAGTTGATGTGAAAAAATTTGCGTCCTATAACTGGGGTTTGCGGGCGGGTGTTGAGCAAGGCCTTGAACAAGGTATTGAGAAGGGTATCGAGCAAGGTATTGAACAAGGCATTGAGAAGGGTATCGAACAAGGCGATATAAAACGCGCCTTGAGTGTGGCTAAGAAATTGCTTCAGAAAAATCAAATGAGCCATGAGGATATTGCTGATATAACATCGCTGTCCATTGCTCAGGTTGAGGCGCTGAGTCGTGATTTGATGAACTGATTTGGATGGAGACTGTGAATAATTTTGAGTCTATACTTATTTCATATTATGAGTAGGTAACCCCTCACATTTAATAGCATGATGCAAGCCAGACATCGCATGACATAATGTTCCGAATTCCTCTAGGAGGTCAACCGTCATGGTAAACATAGATCGAGAAAAATATCCAGAGTTGGACGCCCTACTTTGGGATATTCATGATAGAAAAATTAAACCTGAAGTAGCATTCAACTTATATGAAAAACGTTGGGGTTTTGTCGATAAAAAGAACTTACGCCCCGAAGAAACCGGATTAATAAAAGAACTGACAGTTATTTATGGTAATGGCTGTTTCATGCCTGCGAATTAATTATGGCTATGTACGAAATAGCTCATCATCAGACCATTGATAGTGTTTTAAAGTACTTTAATGCTGATTATTTATGCAATAATAATATTATTTTTGGCGGCGGAACGCTTATAGCTTTGATGATTGATGAATACAGAGAGTCTGTTGATGTCGACTTCCTGTGTCCTGATACAGATTCTTACCGTGCTGTTCGATCGCAGGTTACAAATGTAAGCCTTGGGGATCTGGTTTTACGTGATTTTAATTATGTACGCGAAATTAGCTCCGGCAGAGATGCTGTGCGGACAATCATTGAGCTTGATAATGTTAAAATTAAATTAGAGTTTGTTGGATTCTCTGACTATAAGCTTGGAAGTAGTCAACCAAATAACGAATTTCCTGTTCCATTTTTAGATATTCCCTCCTGTTTTTCAACGAAACTGCTTGCAAATGCTGACCGTCAGGGAGATGTTCCTTACAAAGATATTTTTGATTTGATCGCTATGTATCTCCACTGGGGAGAAATTCCGGATTGCTCATGGCTAGAAGCGGATCGACATTATAGCAATCGGGTTATTAAGCATGGACTCAAACTGTCTTTAGAAAGGATTTTGGCTAATAAAGATGAGTATTTTTTGCATGCAAAATCAGTGAAAATGAAAGACGAGTGGGCTGAAGAAATAATAAATAAAGGGGCTGAAAAAATGTATGCTCGCTATTTGAAGGGTTAAAAGCGGGAATTTATCTCATAACTCCCACGAGCCGTCTTAACCACCCGCCCCTCCGCCACCAACCTAGCCAAAGCCCGATAAACCGTTTCATGCGCCAGACCAATCGAAGCGGCAAACAGCTTAATATCACTGGTTAGCATACCCTCACACATCGCCGCATAAACCCTTTCCGGAGCCGAGCGAATCGCTAGCAATTCCTTCTGATGGCGCAAGACCTGCACCTGTCGCGCAAATTTGGCAGTAAGCGCCAACGCGAATGCAGGCTCTGTGCTGAACGCACTCAATAACGCTGGTTTACTGATTTCCCACAAAACACAAGCTGTTCTGGTCTGCGCATCACAGTGATAGTTATCCGAAAACAAAGCGGCCTCAGCAAAGCTTTCACCGTCATGCGCAGTATGAATAATGATCTCATCACCATTAGCTCCCCAGCGTGACAAGGTGACCGTGCCGTATTGCAGGTAATACATGGCCGTTGTCTTTGCGCCCTGCCGGAAGAGCTGATGGCCTGAGTCAAGCTCAAGATAATACCGGCTTTTGTCCGGAAGCCTGTCAAAAGGTGCGGGTGGTTTTTTCATGCAGGCAATATGACTGAAATCATATGGGCTTGCAAAATACCGGGGTATTCTTCACCACTCTCACGCATTTGGAAATACTGATGAAAAAACTGATTTTACCCCTCGTTCTGTTGGCTTTAACTCCCGGAGTTACATTCTCTGACGATAAAGCACCAATGAAACACAACGGCAAAATGGATCACAGTCAACACATGGCCATGATGGCTGCTGAGAGCGCTCAAAAAATGCCTCAGGAATTCGGGCAGAGTGGTTTTGCGGCGATTGCTGAAATCGTGAAGATGCTGTCTGATAATCCGGATACGGATTGGTCAAAGGTGAATATTAATGCTCTGCGGGATCACCTGTTAGACATGGATCGTTTGGTCACCGGCGCTAAGGTCGGTGAGCAGGCGGTGGACGGTGGCATGCGCTTTAATGTAACCGGTGCAGCTGATGTGCTGAGTGCGATTCAAAACATGGTTCCGGCGCATGCTATGGAACTGGCCAAGATGCCGGAGTACAGCGCAACGACGGAATCCATTGATAATGGCGTCGCATTGACGGTGACCGGCACGAGTGAACAAACCAGCGCCAAAATCAAAGGGCTGGGTTTCTTCGGCTTAATGGCCACCGGCTCGCACCATCAGCCACATCATTACGGCATGGCGACCGGACAAGGACATGGTATGCAGCACTAAGACTGCATACCCCTAATATGATCAGCCCAGCCTATTTTCCTGCCGGATAGTCACTAAAAACGCCGACTTCCACACCATCTTTATAGCTGATGACCTGATAAGCATCAGCGGGCTGGCCTTCCACTTCCATACCCGGCGAACCAATAGGCATGCGCGGCACAGTCAGGCCGGATATATCCGGTTTTTCCAGCAACATGCGCTTAAGGTCTTTCGCCGGAACGTGGCCTTCTACCGCATAACCATCGACAAATGCAGTATGACAAGATCCCATGCCTGGCCCGAGTTTGGCACGCTGTTTGTACTCCAGCATATTGCCCACATCGTGCGCTTCAACTTTGAAACCATTTTCTTCCAAGTGACTCACCCACGCGTTACAGCAGCCACACGTCGCATTTTTATAAACCGTGACCATCGGTAAATTCGGATCAGGTTTCATTTCT
>CALHAO010000469.1 GCA_937931765.1 uncultured Thiotrichaceae bacterium | reverse complement strand
GAAGCTAAAGACAAGTCACTGGCAAAAGATGATTACCAATTGTATGAAGCTTTAAATATCCTTAAGGGTATGGATTTGGTACTCAAACTACAGAAAGATAGTGCAAGCTAAATAACGCTGAAAATATCCCCTTTCCAGCCTTGGAAAGGGGATATGCATTTAAACTTCCCCCACAACATTCAACACTTTCCAATACCCAATAGCTCAGGAAACTCCAACATGTCCGAACTAACCCATTTCAATACCAAGGGTGAAGCCCACATGGTTGATGTTGGCGCAAAAGATATCACTCATCGTCGCGCCATTGCTGAGGGCTATATCGAAATGCTCCCCGGCACACTGGATAAGATTATTCAGGGTGATCATAAAAAAGGTGATGTACTGGGTATAGCACGTATTGCCGGTATTATGGCTGCCAAGAAAACTGCTGATTTCATACCACTCTGCCACCCGCTGGCGCTGACTAAAGTGGATATTCAACTAGAGCCTGAAAGTAATGTCGCACCTCGTGTAACTTGCCGGGCGACCGTTGAAACCAAGGGTCAGACCGGTGTGGAAATGGAGGCTTTGACGGCGGTGCAAATTAGCCTGCTGACTATCTATGATATGTGTAAAGCGGTTGATCGTGGCATGGTGATTGGAAATACACGACTACTACATAAGGCAGGCGGCAAGTCTGGTGAGTGGACTGTCGATTCAGAGTAATTGCGCAACAAAACAGCTTCCACAATACAACCGTATCAAATACACCAGGAGGCTGTCCGAGAACAGCCTCCTCTATACCACAAACTGCTGACATGAATGGATACTTATGAGCTTTACCGGTTCCGACAAATACATCGCCACCCCCGACCTGCAATTAGCAGTTAACGCTTCGATCACACTAGGGCGTCCGCTGCTCATCAAAGGTGAACCCGGCACCGGTAAAACGCTGCTGGCAGAAGAAGTCGCTGCCTCATTAGGCATGCCGTTGATCCAATGGCACATAAAATCCACCACCAAAGCGCAACAGGGTTTATACGAATACGATGCGGTATCGCGCTTACGTGACTCGCAGCTGGGTGATGAGAAAGTACATGATATTGCCAATTACATTAAAAAAGGCAAGCTATGGGAAGCCTTTACCAGTGACCAACAGGTTGTGTTGCTGATTGATGAAATTGATAAAGCTGACATCGAATTTCCGAATGACCTACTACTGGAACTCGATCGCATGGAGTTTCACGTTTATGAAACTGGCGAAACCATTCAGGCCAAAAACCGCCCAATTATTATTATCACCAGTAATAATGAGAAGGAACTACCAGATGCCTTCCTGCGCCGCTGCTTCTTCCACTTCATCAATTTCCCTGACAAAGAAACAATGGTGCGTATTGTTGAAGCACACTACCCCGACATCAAAAAACAACTCGTAACTCAAGCTTTAGAAACTTTCTTCCAGCTACGTGAAGTGCCCGGACTGAAGAAACCACCCTCCACTTCTGAGCTAATCGACTGGCTGAAACTACTCTTATCTGACGATTTACCGGAACAGGTATTACAAGAGGCTGATCCACGCAAGGCTATTCCACCACTACACGGCGCACTAATTAAAAATGAGCAGGATGTCAGTCTGTTAGAAAAGCTGGCGTTTATGCATCGTCGTACTACGCGATAAAAAAACTGCCATGCTTATTAACTTTTTCTACACCCTGAAGAATCATGAACTGCCGGTCTCTATCCGCGAGTTTCTGGATTTGCTTGATATTCTGGAACGCGGCATGGGCTTTGCTAATGCTGATGAATTTTATGCCTTAGCCCGCACCAGCCTAATCAAGGATGAAAAACACTTCGACCGTTTTGATCTGGCCTTTGGCCATTTCATGCAGGGCATAGAGGATTTTGACGGCGCACTGGATATGCTGATTCCGGAAGACTGGATTAACAATGGCCAGCTATCAGCGGAACAGGTTGCCAAACTCAAAGCACAGGGGTTCGATAATCCCGAAGAGCTTATGGAAGCACTAAAAAAACGCTTTGAGGAACAGAAAAAACGTCATCAAGGCGGCAGTAAATGGATAGGAACAGGCGGCACATCACCTTTTGGCAACTCCGGCACCCACCCAAACGGGGTGCGTATTGGCGGTGAAAGCCGCAATCGTTCAGCATCAAAAGTTTGGGAGAAACGTCAATTCAGAGACCTGGATCAAACTCTGGAATTAGGCACGCGTAACCTAAAAGTCGCATTACGCAAACTCAGAGTATTTGCCCGCACCGGTGCAGCAGATCAACTCGATCTGGATGATACGATCCATGCCACTGCTCAAAATGCAGGCTACCTTGACCTGAAAATGGTGCCAGAAAAGCACAACACGGTGAAGATATTATTATTTTTCGACATTGGTGGCTCAATGGATGACCACATCCGTACCTGTGAAGAATTATTCTCTGCAGCAACCACTGAATTTAAACACCTCGAATACTTCTATTTCCATAACTTCATCTATGACTACCTATGGAAAAATAATCAGCGACGTGGTAACGAACGCCACATGACTCAGGATATTATCAATACCTATGGCAATGATTACAAAGTGATCTTTGTCGGTGATGCAGCAATGGCTCCCTGGGAAATCAGCCACATCGGCGGCAGTATTGAATATTACAACCAGGAAGCGGGAGTGACCTGGATGCAACGGGTACTGGAACGCTTTCCTAAAGTCATCTGGCTGAATCCGGAACAGGAAAAGCACTGGGGTTATTCACAAAGTAATAAAATGACCCGCCAGATCATCGGTGAACGCATGTATCCACTCACCGTGGATGGACTTGAAGCAGGAATGGCCGAGTTAAGACGTTAACTGGCACTCCAACTTAGAGGAACAGGGCTGTGTAGACAAGGTGCAGGCTGAGGACTGTCTGAGCGACAGCGAGTTCCGCAGGCCGGAAGCTTGTCTGCGCAGACCTGTTCCGGCTCAACCAAGTGGTAAGGTAATTACTGATTCAAAAACCGACCAGCTTCAGTATAAACCCGCATAGTCTCATCCGGCACCAACTTCTCCATATTCATAAACGCATGAATCATGTCATCAAAATGCAGCAACTCCGCTTCAATACCGGCTTCCTGCAACTGATCAACATATAATCGCCCCTCATCCCGCAACGGATCAAATTCTGCCGTAACGACCATTGTACGCGGATAGTCTGACGTAACTTCCATAAACAACGGCGATACGTGCTTACGGTCTTCTGCATGCTGGAAATAATGATCAAAATACCAGTGAATTTTTTTAGTATGCAGCAAAAAACCTTCATCGTTCTCATCAATTGACGGCTGCGACAAAGTGTAATCCAATGACGGGTAAATCAGCAACTGAGCATCAATATCCACAGCCTTATCGTACTGGGCACGATGCGCAATGGTGGCACTAAGCGCGCCACCACCACTATCACCACCAATCCGTAGACTACGTTGGTATTTCACTCGCCGCTGATCCAACACCTGCCAGACAAAACGCACGGCATTATAAGCATCTGTTAAACCCGCCGGATACGGACACTCCGGAGCCAGACGATATTCCACCGACACAACAATATGCTGCGTATTCTCAGCTAACTTACGACAAATCGGATCATATAAGGACACGCTACCCGCCATGTGACCGCCACCATGATAATAAATCAGCACGGGCAGTGCTTTATCTTCATCAGGATGGTAAATACGCACTGGCACCGGATAGGCATTCGGCGGAGTAATAATATCATCGTGCACCCAGTGCATCGGAATACGTCGATTAGTCAACCCACGCGTCAGATTTTCCAGCCCTTCACGCGTGTTGACCGGCGTTTGTTTAAAACCGTGTTTTGCAGCTTTATCAATCAGAGCATTCATCTCTGACAACCACTTTTCAAGACGCGGGGATACAGTCGGCATATATTCCTTTTGGTTCATCAATAGATCACATCAACGACATCATTAAAAAGCCGGTAAATGCAGCATTATTCGGACTCAGGCGCTCATCAGTCCGGTCTTTTAATTCATCGAGAAACGCACTGTAATCACGATAAAATTCGTAAGACGGCCGTGGCTTATAAACCAGGTCATCAACCTCAAAATACTTCAGAATAGCCTTGGTAGTGTTCGGCTTGATAAACCACCGCTCAGTCGGGTCATAATAAAATGGCAGCAGGCTTATTAATGACCACTTCGCCAGCTTCATGACCACCAACTCATCCAGTATGGCGTTAAAACCTTTTTCCTCATCGCCACGCAGCAACTCAGATAAACCATCAGACAAAGCCTCACGGGTTTCCGGCAATGAACTGCCCACCGCATCGCGAAATTTAGGCTTTTCAAACATGGAAACCATTGAAGAACGAGAAACCAGTAGAATCATGTTTTGGGTGATCATTTCAGGATTGCCAAATTGTGACGGGGCAAACATCTCATTAGCCTGCCCGACCAACTTATCCACATTATGTTTCTTGCGAACTTTAACCATCTCAGGGTCAACAAAACCTTCCGGATAACGGGCAAAAAAATCACCTTCCAGCTCATGCACTTTATCCAGATTCATTTCACCCTCTCACGATTACCAACCAACAATCACTCAACCGTCACCGACTTAGCCAAATTACGCGGCTTATCCACATCCGTACCTTTCAATACCGCAACGTGATAAGCCAGCAGCTGCAAAGGCACGCTATATACGATCGGAGCCAATAATTCCGGAACCGGCGGCAGCTCAATGATATGCATGTTTTCTTCAGACTGAAATCCGGCATTTTTGTCAGCAAATACGTAAAGCTCACCACCACGCGCCCGCACTACTTCCAGATTAGACTTCAGTTTTTCCAGTAGGTTGGTATTAGGTGCAACTGCAATAATCGGCATCTCACTATCAACCAAAGCTAACGGGCCATGCTTAAGTTCACCAGCCGGATAGGCTTCTGCGTGAATATAAGAAATTTCCTTCAGCTTCAAAGCACCTTCCAGTGCCACCGGGAATTGTTCACCACGGCCTAAATACAAGGCATGATGCTTTTCCAGGAAACGCTCAGCCAATGTCTCAATCTCTGAATCTAATGCCAACACTTGTTCAATATATTTAGGCAGCTTCAGCAGGTCGCTGGCCAATTGCACCACCACTGATTTATCACCGCTATTGCACTGAATCAACAGGCCCGCTAACAACTGCATAGCCACCAACTGAGTCGTGAAAGCTTTTGTGGAAGCCACACCAATTTCCGGCCCGGCGATGGTCATCAGCGACAGGTCAGATTCACGTACCA
>CALHAO010000468.1 GCA_937931765.1 uncultured Thiotrichaceae bacterium | reverse complement strand
AATACCACCCGCACCGACTAAACCAAGGATGGTTGATTCGCGAATATTAATATCCCAACGGAACACACTGAGTCCGACAAAGGCGGGCATGATTTGTGGCACGATGCCATAAGCGATCACCTGTAACTTACTGGCTCCGGTAGCTTGTATAGCCTCGACCTGGTTGACGTCGATTTCCTCAATTGCCTCATACAGCAACTTGGCGACAAAACCAATGGAACGAATAGCAATTGCCAGTGTACCGGCGAAGATACCGGGGCCAATAATCGCTACCAATAACAGTGCCCACACTAAAGAATTGATTGAGCGGGTTGATACAATAATCAATAAGGCCAGAGGACGTAGAAAGGTTTTACTGGGTGTGGTATTGCTCGCCGCCAGAAAACCGACCGGCACGCCCATAATAATCGCCAGCAATGTGCCCAAGGTGGCAATATTAATGGTGTCCCACATCGGCTTCCATAATTCGGAAAGGTATTCCCAGCGTGGTGGCCAGGCTCTGCCGCCAATATCTGCTGCGATGCGTGGTGCATCTGTGACAAAAAACCAGGTGGTGGCATCGGAAATAATCTTCCAACAAAACAGGAATACCGCGATGCCCACTAACCAGCCGAACCAGATAGCCAACTGTTTCTTAGGTGTGCGCCGCTGCCATACTTTTAATTCGTCTTGTGTAGGGTGTGTCTTGATCGGCATTATTGCACCCTCGCTCTGATGAAACTGGAGACATATTCAAGCACCAAAACAATGGCAATAATAATAAGAATAATGGCTGCGGCGGTATCAAATTCATAACGGTCGAAAGCGGTGTTCAACGTGGCACCAACACCGCCTGCACCAACCAAGCCCAGAATAGATGAGCTTCTGAAATTAATATCCACACGGTAAATAGCCAAACCAATCATGCGTGGCATCACTTGTGGCTGCACCGCATAGTTAATCCACTGCCACCAGCCCGCACCGGTGGATTTCACCGCTTCAGCCTGTGGTTTCTTAATGTTCTCGACTTCCTCTGCCAGCAGCTTGGCAACAAAACCAATGGTGGAGAAAGTGAGGGTGATGAAACCCGCCAATGGCCCAAAACCAAAAATGGCGACCATCAGAATGGCTACAATAATTTCATGCAAAGAGCGGGCAACAGCGATAAACCCCCGGCTTATAAAATAAAGTAGTTTGGGGGCTAGGTTATTGGCTGCGCCCAGTGCTATGGGTATCGACAAGATAACACCCACAACGGTCGCCGTTACGGTGATAACAATGCTTTCCCAGATACCGGCTGATATATCCGACCAATGCGTCACGAAATCAGGTTGGCTAAAGGCTTTAATAAATTTCCAGCCGCGATCCAGTCCTTCATACACCCTGGCCCAGTTCACATCGTAGGATAAAAACGCCGCGATAAAATACAAAGCAGTCAAGGCCAGTAAACCATATCGTAACGTAGAATTGGCAATAAAGGGCGGGCGCTTCCAGGTACGGTGTGGGCTATTAGCAGTTGCGCTCATGCTTGCGCCACAATGCTAACAGCTGCTTTAGGATCATCTTCGTCATCTACTTCAGTAATGGTTTCTGACCAATCCTCTTCACCATAAATTTGAGTGAGAACATCAGGTGTCAGCTCATCGGGTGCACCATCAAACACAATCTCACCGGCTTGCAGGCCGACAATGCGTTCAACAAACATCTGCGCCAGCGCGACATCATGGATATTAACGATGGCGGATAATTGCCGTTCCTTACACAACTCAGCGATGAGCCGCATAATCTGGCGTGAGGTTTTCGGATCTAATGAGGCGGTAGGTTCATCAATCAATAGCACTTCGGGGTTTTGAATCAGCGCACGGGCAATACCCACACGCTGTTTCTGGCCACCGGATAATTCATCAGCGCGTTTATCGACCATGTGATCCAGACCAACGCGTTCCAGCAAACGGAATGCTTCATCAATATCAGACTGAGGGTACTTACGTAAAAAACTCGCCCAGAATCCGACATAGCCAAGGCGGCCGGACTGGACGTTTTCCATAATGGTCAGGCGATCAACCAGTGCATATTCCTGAAAGATCATGCCCATTTTTCGCCGTGTTTTACGCAGCTTTTTAGCGGATAGTTTATTGACTTCCACATCATTGAGAATGACCTGGCCGGTGGTCGGTTCTACCAGCCGGTTTATACAGCGAATCAGGGTACTCTTACCCGCGCCGGATGGCCCGATCAGGCCAACCACTTGGCCGTCGGGTATATCCAGTGTCACGTTTTTAAGAGCATCATCCCCTGTTTTATAGCGCTTCCCGAGATTCTTTAACTGAAGCATCCTGACCCTTTGATAGTTGTGACGCTATTTGCTTATTTGCAGGCGTATGAAACGTCGTTAGCTTTATCAATCGAGCGGATCACTGACCACTCTTTTTGGTAGGTGATAGGAATGAACTGACCTTCCTTGGATTTTGAAAATTCCACCTTGAGGGAACTAGGGGTGCCGTCAGCCTTGTCCCACGGGAAGCTTATAAACGACTCTTTCACTTTCTCAGCTAATTCTGGTTTCAGGTTATATACATGACCAAAAGCAGTGGTCGGGAAGGTCTGGGATTTATAAATGGTTTTAATCTGATCTGCCTTGATCACATCACGTTTTACCATGCGATCCCGCACTGAATTGGCGATGGAAGCTGCCGGATAATCTTTATTGGCTACACCGAGAATAGAGTTATCATGTTTACCGGAGAATGCTGGCGTAAAATCCTTCTCTGCGATCATATTGAATTCTGATTTCAGGATAGCTGAAGGCGCTTTAAAACCAGAATTGGAAGTAGGGGAGGTAAATGCCAATGTTTTGCCTTTAATGTCCTCAACTTTTTCAATGCCGCTGCCGGGATAAGTGATGATTTCCATTTCGTAACCGAAACTACCATCTTCCTTAGCCATAATGGTGAACGGTCTGAAGCCTGCACAGTTTACTGCTAATGGATTGGAGCCGGTATTGAAACCTGCGACATGCAAACGGCCAGAGCGCATGGCTTCGATTTCAGCAGCGTTAGATTGTACCGGGAAAAACATCACTTTCTTGCCGGTGGTCTTTTCCATATGGGTAATAAAATCCGCCCAGGCTTTTTTGTAGACCGCCGGATCTTCAACGGGCGTGTAAGCAAAAATTAGCGTGTCAGGATCAAGCCACTTCGACTCATCAGTAGGCACATCAGCAATCAGATCCTCATCGGCATCACAATAACGCTCATCAAGATCACCACGCGGACAATCTTCTGCGGCGAAGGCCGAGGATGAGATTAACAGGCTGGCAGCAAACGCTGCGCTAAAGAGTTTCAGCATTTTTAAAGGCTTAGGGTTTTTCATCATGATGATTTCCAATAGTTGTCGGGGGTGACCGGAAAATTATTTTTAGCTTCGCTAAGCAGCATGGCAAATGAATTTCGCATGCATATTTTCACAATTTCTCCTCAGAATTGTTGGAAGCCGGAAGGTTTACACCTGTCTCAGTATAGATTTAAATCCGGCGTTAAATCAATTCTGATACATATTTACTTTTCCTCATGCTATTTCTTGATACAATCCGGCTCATGTCAGGAAATACTT
>CALHAO010000467.1 GCA_937931765.1 uncultured Thiotrichaceae bacterium | reverse complement strand
CATTGCCTGAGCACTATTACACATGACGACTATTCCACCCACGATCAATTTACATCACTAGAACGATAACGAGTACCCAACACATGACCGACACCGTAGTCAGCTCAGCCACACGAGAGCACATTATCAGCGATACTCGTCCCTTCACCATCATCGGTGAACGCATTAATCCCACCGGACGGAAGATTCTGGCTGAAGAAATGAAAAATGGCGATTACAGCCGGGTGGAAGCTGATGCGCTCGCGCAGGTTGCCGCTGGTGCACAGATGCTTGATATTAATGCCGGTATTCCGTTAGCGGATGAGCCAAAGATTCTGGCTGAAGTGATTCAGTTGGTACAGAGTATTACGGATGTGCCGCTGTGTATTGACTCTTCGATCATGGATGCGCTGGAAGCAGGCTTGAGTGTTTATCAGGGGCGTGCGCTGGTTAACTCGGTGACAGGTGAGGATGAGAGCCTGGAGCGTGTATTACCATTGGTGGCTAAGTATGATGCTTCCGTGGTAGCGATTTCTAATGATGAAACCGGTATTTCGCAAGATCCGAATGTGCGTTATGAAGTGGCGAAGAAGATTGTTGAACGGGCTGCTGATTATGGTATTTCTCATGATCGTATCGTGGTTGATCCGTTGGTTATGCCGATTGGAGCGATTAACTCTTCTATGCGTCAGGTGATGACTCTGGTGGGGCGTTTGCGTAATGAGCTGAAGGTCAATACTACTTGTGGTGCGTCTAATGTGAGCTTTGGTTTGCCGAACCGGAATGGGGTTAACAGTGCGTTTCTGACCATGGCGATGGGTGCTGGAATGACTTCTGCGATTACTAGCCCGCTGCATGCTGAAGTGATGCAGGCGGTGTTGGGTGGTGATGTGATGATGGGGCATGATCCAGATTGTGCAGCGTGGATTCGGAAGTACCGTGATCCGGCTGCTGAAGGTACGGGTGCTCGTGGTAACAGAGAAGGGCGTCGCCGTCGTCGCGGTTGAATAATAACTTCACCCTCACCTCCAGCCCCTCTCCCTGAGGGCGAGGGGAGCCATATAGTATTGGTTTGAAAAAGCCCCTCTCCATTAGGGAGAGGGGTTGGGGTGAGGGGTTTTAGGCTTTACAAACAAACATACGAACCGTTCGAGAAAAATATGACCGACACGATTAATACCCCAGAAACTGCAAAAGTTGTTTTTATGCCCTCTGGCCGCCGTGGTGATTTCCCACTAGGCACGCCTCTATTGCAAGCCGCCCAGAAGCTGGGTGTGGATATTGATTCCATTTGTGGTGGCCGTGGTTTGTGTGGACGCTGTCAAATTCTATGTTCAGAAGGTTCTTTTCCCAAACATGGCATCACCTCCAAAGTTGAACACCTCAACGAGTTTACTCAGACCGAACGTCACTACGAAGAGGCACGCAAGCCATTGGCGAGAGGTCGTCGTTTGGGTTGTCATGCGTTGATTCAGGGCGATCTGGTGATTGATGTGCCTGCGGATAGTCAGGTGCACAAACAAATTGTACGTAAAGCGGCTGATCTGCGGGATATTCTGCTGGATACAGCGGTGCAACTTCATTATGTGGAAGTTGAAGAAGCAGATATGCACAACCCGAAAGGGGATTTTCAGCGTTTATGTGAAGCGTTGGAGTTTGAATGGCAGCTGACGGGTCTTACTTGTGACCTGGGTTTTCTGAAGGATTTGCAGCCGGTTTTGCGTCAAGGTAAGTGGGCAGTGACGGTTGCGGTCTATCAACAGTCGCGCATCATGGGTATCTGGCCGGGGATTAAAGAGCGGGTTTATGGTGTAGCAGTAGACGTTGGTTCGACGACGATTGCCGCGCATTTGTGCGATTTAATAACGGGTAAGGTGCTGCACTCCGGCAGTATGATGAATCCGCAAATCCGCTTTGGCGAGGATCTGATGAGCCGCGTGTCATACGTGATGATGCATCCGGATGGCACGGAAGCAATGACGCAGGCGGTGCGTGAAGGTCTGAATAACTTATTAGCGCAGATTGCTGATGAGAGTGGTTTTTTGATTGAGGATATTCTTGAGTTAACGCTGGTGGGTAACCCGATTATGCACCACATTTTATTGGGTATTAATCCGGTGGAACTCGGTGGTGCACCATTTGCGCTGGCGACGGATGAGTCGGTTAACTGTTATGCCAGTGAGTTGGATCTGAGTATTCATCCCGGCGGTATGGTGTATATCCTGCCTTGTATTGCGGGGCATGTGGGTGCGGATGCGGCGGGCGTGGTGTTATCGGAAGAGCCGCAACTACAGGATGAAACGACGTTGTTGGTCGATGTCGGAACCAATGCTGAGATTGTGCTGGGTAATAATAAACAGTTATTGGCTTGTTCCAGTCCGACCGGGCCTGCTTTTGAAGGTGCGCAAATTAGTTCCGGGCAACGTGCAGCACCGGGTGCGGTTGAGCGGGTGTTAATCGACCGTCAAAGTAAGGAAGCCCGGTTTAAGGTGATTGGTTCTGAGCTGTGGTCGGATGATCCGGGGTTTGCTGAATCGGTTCAGGGTATCGGTGTTAATGGTATCTGTGGTTCCGGTATTATTGAGGTAGTGGCGGAGATGTTTCTGTCCGGCATTATTACTCAGGATGGCGTGATTGACGGTTCTATGGCTGATGAAACACCACGAGTGATTCCTTCTGACCGGACATGGTCGTATGTGCTTTATGATGATGGTAGCGGTGACGATAAGGTTATTTCTGTTACTCAAAACGACGTGCGGCAGATCCAGCTAGCTAAGGCGGCGTTATATGCTGGTGTGAAATTGCTGATGGATAAGATGGGTGTGGCTAGCATTGATCGGATTCGGCTGGCGGGTGCATTTGGCAGCCATATTGATGTTAAGCACGCGATGGTATTGGGGCTGATTCCGGATTGTTTGTTGGAGAATGTGGCTTCAGCGGGTAATGCGGCGGGCACAGGGGCGCGGATTGCGTTGTTGAATCAGGGTGCGCGTAAAACTATTGAAAGTGTCGTGCGGAATATTGAGAAGATTGAAACCGCAGTAGAGCCTAAGTTTCAGGAATACTTTGTCGATGCGATGGCCTTCCCGAATAAGACAGATGACTTTCCGAACTTGTTTGCTGTAGTGGAGCGTCCACCTGAGAAAGAGGTGGGTGCGCAGCGTGATGAAGAGGGGGGCGGTGCCCGTCGTCGGCGTAGAAGACGGGGTTGACGATAAGTGTGTTAGCATCATTTTGATGAACATACGTCTACTGTACTACTCTATGTAAGTACGCCTGACAGTGTGTTTGAAATAGCGTAATAAAAAAAATAATTAATCACTGTGAGCTGATAGTTTACATTTATCGTGTGGAGAAAAATAATGGCTAAGAATCAGCTTGTGCCGAAGTCTGAGCTCTTTAACCAATTTCGATT
>CALHAO010000466.1 GCA_937931765.1 uncultured Thiotrichaceae bacterium | reverse complement strand
AGCTCTTTCAGGTCATCACCAGTAGATTGGCCAAATAGAATAGCACTGGCTTTAATCGCATTTTCCAGTGCCTCTTCCGAATGCACCATCGCCGTAATTTCCGAGGCCAGTCGCTTCTGCAACACACGCAGGTGCTTAGCTTCATCATGCTCCGCAATTACTGCATTGATCTCATCTTCCGCCAGGAAAGTGAAGATACGAATAAACTTCTCGCTGTCTTCATCCGCTGAATTCAGCCAGTACTGGTAGAACTTATAAGGTGAAGTGCGGGCAGCATCCAGCCAGACATTACCGCCCTGACTTTTACCAAACTTGGAGCCATCAGCCTTAGTAATCAGCGGGCAGGTAATCGCATACGCCTTGCCCTGTGCAATACGCCGCACCAGTTCAGTACCGGTGGTAATATTGCCCCACTGATCACTACCACCCATTTGAATCGAGCAGTTTTTATTCTGGTACAAATGCAGAAAGTCATAACCCTGCACCAACTGATAAGTGAATTCAGTAAAGCTCATGCCTTCCTTGTCTTCACCTTCTTCAGCGACGATTCTGTTTTTCACCGAATCCTTCGCCATCATGTAGTTCACGGTGATGTGTTTGCCAACATCACGGATAAACTCCAGAAACGAGAAGTTTTTCATCCAGTCATAGTTATTGACTAAAACCGCGCCGTTCTCAGCGGCTTCTTCAAAATTCAGAAAGTGAGCGAGTTGCTTCTTAATCGCTTCCTGATTATGGCGAAGGGTAGGCTCATCCAGCAGATTACGCTCATCAGAACGTCCGGACGGGTCGCCAATCATCCCGGTGGCACCACCGACTAAAGCGTAAGGTTTGTGGCCGCAACGCTGGAAATGCGCCAGCAACATAATCGGCACCAGATTACCAATATGCAAAGAATCAGCCGTAGGGTCGAAGCCCACATAAGCACTGCGCATGGCTTCCATCAGGTGTTCTTCACTGCCCGGCATCGCATCGTGAATCATGCCACGCCACGTTAATTCTTCAATAAAGTTTTTCATAGCTTTCTTAGCACATCTGGTTTTGGTAAAAGTGAGGGGGCATTTTAAAGAAAAAATGACCAGACTGATACACCCAGCACCACTAGTGAAACCAGAAGCACGATCCAGCCATTAGATTTTTGTTCTTCATAATCTTCTTCAGCATCACTGTACTGAGAGAAAAGCATGGGTACGATCATGCCCAGTCGCCAGAGCAGGTGGTTCCAGCGGCTACTCCAGATGTTAAGCCAGAGCTTCATTCCGCATGACCTCGCATGATTCTTTGCAGCGCTTGTTCTTTAGTCTCTGTGGGTTGCAGTACTGTCTGCTCCTCAACTACAGTCTGTTCATATACTTCCTGCTCGTCTGTCTCCGCGTGCGTTTGCGCTTCCTGGCTTTCTGTATCTACCTGTTGTTGTGCTGCTTGATTTTCTGCTTCCCGGTTTAAAGCATGGGCAATAATCAGTTCCCGCCAGACATCTTTATTAACTTTGTAGACATCAAAACGCCACAGTTTTCGCCATTGATTGGCAGGGGCTTCCATAGTGAAAAATTCCTGCATAATACGTGGCAGCCTTTCCAGTGCTACGCCGTGTGCAAAACGATCAATCTTGTCGTGTGCTTCCAGCCATGACACGAGTCTGCGCAGTTGTTGCTCTCGTTCTGTGCTGGTGGCTTGCGAGATGGGTAGTATCAGATAATGACTGAGCCAGCCGTTATACAGATAGGGTTGTAGCAAGCTGATCTGGTCGTTTTCAGAAGGAGGTGACTGATGGAAATTCTGCATCGCACGGGCTTCAGACTTGCTGTAACGTCTACCGGTATAAGCACGGCCATGTTCCAGTCCGTCAATCAGGCCCAGCACGAGAATAAATAGGTCAATCAGCAGACCAGCTACTAGTGGCACATAATCCGTGCTGGTGAGGTTTAGTTCGGCCAGTTTCGCTTTGGTGTCAGTAACGGTATCGAAATCCATTAATGAGGCAAAGACCTGCCATGAACGCTGCAACACCGTGCGGTTATTGTTTTGGTCAAATAAGGTGACTTTGCGCGGTTCCGGTAAAGCGTCCAGCGCCGCTATCAGCGCATCAATCTTACGGGTAATTTCAGTGTCGAGACAAGAGACAACAGTGCGCTCATCCGTTTTCGGGTTCTGTGATTCAAGAAACTTACGTTTATCGCCCCTGCGTTCTTCGAGTTGTTTGCGGATACGGATAGATTCTGAACCCTCACGGTAGCTACCAATCAGTGCCACAATATCATTCAGCTCCCGCTCCCGCTGAGCGACAATGCCTTCTTCGCTGAGATCAAGGTCGTCTAACAGGCGGTTGAGTTCGCTAATGTGCTTCCCAACCTTTTCTTGCAACCCACCGACATCTTCGGCGATATTCCCGAAGCGTTTGGCTTCGTCATTACGCAGGTAATTTAGTGCGCCTTTGCCCGGCAGGCTTTTCTCATCACAGGTGCCACCGTACAAATTTTCATCACGGGCGCGTTTGGCAGAATACTTGGATAACTCATCAGCCACTTCTCGTACATTGGAGAATGACTGTTCATAAGTTTTGGCATTGGTGCGTATGCCTTCCACGCCGTCCTTGTAGACTTCTTGTGCGTAACTATCTGCGCGGAACACCTCATACCACCAACCATAACTGAAGAATACACTGAATAGCATGGCGACAATGTAGACGGATAAAGACAGGAAGCGGGTGATGCGCCGGTAGCCGTGAATCATGAATAACAGGGTGACCACCAGCGTCGCCTGGATGGTGAACACCATGAAGGCGATGAATATATTTTGCCATTGGCTCAGGTCGTTATCATTCTCTACGTTAAGAATGACCAGTCCTTTGTAACTGGTGACAAAGGAGATGATGGATAACAGGATAACCAGTATCAGGGTTAACTTGATATTTTTAGACGGTCGCTCTGTTTGCCCGATCTCGGAAGCTGGCATGGTTGAAAATCCTTTTCATTATTTTGATGCTCATTAAGTGCATTTCTGCCCGAGCTATTTATAGCTCAGCTATTCTACCGGATGCAAGTTAGTGATGCTATATGGTGTTTTGTTACGCAGTGGAGTACGCTCCCTTGAAAATTAAAGAGGTCAAAGTGATGAAAGAAGTCGAAATTTCAAAAGAGCCTGTTGAGTTGTACAAAATCCTGAAGTTTGAAGGTCTTGTCAGTAGTGGCGGTGAAGCAAAATCTGTTATTGATGATGGTCGGGTGTTGCTGAATGGTGTGGTTGAAACACAGCGGCGTAAAAAGATTGTATCCGGTGATACCATCGAATTTATGGATGAAAAACTGAAAATCGTATTGCAAACTCAGTAAATCAGCCATAACCAGAAGCTCACGCTGAAGACTGACATCACTGTGGCTAATAACACCAGACTGGCGGCAGTCCCTTGTCCGCGTTGGTAAAGTGTAGCAAACAAGTAGGCATTCAGGCCGGGAGCCATAGCAGCCACCAATACCACCATGCGCATTAAGTGATCTTCGACGCCCAGTAATTGGCAGATCATCCAGGCCAATGCCGGATGAATAAACAGTGAGATAATAGAGATACTGCCAGCTTCAGCCAGTGAGTCGGACATTTTGTAACGCACCAGTATTCCGCCAAGCCCGAATAAAGCGGCAGGTAACGCGGCTCTGGCGAATAACGCTGTGGCATCAGTGATGGTTTCAGGCAGCGTAAGACCTGAGAAATTAACCATAAACCCCAAGCCAATCCCAATCATCAAACTATTCCTGAACATGGATTTCACCACCACCTGAGCGGTGTTAAATAGTGAGCGCCCGTCTGAGCGCAGTAGCTCCATGGTAGTGATGCCGATTAGGTAACAATAAGGCGCGTGCAGTGAAACAATGGCGTAAACCGGGGTGATTTGCTCCGCTCCCCAGGCGCGTTCTGAAATAGGCAGGCCAATCAGTACCAGATTAGAGAACAGGCCACCGAAACCCACGGCTACAGCTTCGCCGGGTGGTCGGTTGAATACTTTTCGTGCGATAAGGCTGGCCAGAATAAAACTAATGGTTGAGCCACCATAAAATGCCAGCATGAGTCGCCAATCATAAGCAGTGTTCAAGTCCATTGTTGAGGTAGCGTTAAATAACAGGCAGGGAACGGCGAAGAGCAGGGCAAATTTCATCAGCCCGTCGACCATGTCGTTTGTTAGCAGCTTCCGGTAGACCGCAACATAGCCGACTGCAATTACCAGAAAGATGGGCGCAATAATATTTAAGATTTGAAAAAACATGCCATCTTTCCGGAATAGAGCAGGGGACGAGGACTGTAGCAGCTTATTTTGTTGATGGGCAGTGTGTCGGGGGTGTTTCGCGGGTTACTCGCTGTAGTCGATGCCTTCCCCTGAGGTCAGCAATTCCTCTTTGCGGGCTGTCCTGTACTCTTTTCGTGTGATGGTTTTATAAGCGCCGGTACCTGTGTAGCGCAGTGTTTCCCGAAGGTGGAAAGGGTAAAGCATGCCATTGATATGATCCATTTCCTTACCATCAGCATAAATCATAATGCCGGGGCGGTAGGTCATTCCCAGTGATTTTGCCCATTGGCCCGGTGTGACCTTCTCTCCGGCGGGATTGATGATGGTTTTTTCTGAGTCAGTATTCAGGCGTACCACGGTGAAGGCTTTTATTTCCTGTTGAATGTCGGGATGTTTTAGCAGCCGGTCATGTAAATAATCGCAACCATCGCAGCTACTATCTTCGAAGATAACTGCCAGCGGGCCTTTTACTTTCGAAAGGTCATCCAGAGGCTGGAATAAGTCATTGTCACGGAGCTGATAACTACCTTTTGCTACATGTTTTGCCATGTAGTCCGGTAGCGAGGTTTTTAAATAAGCCTTAGTTTGTACATAGCTCAGCAGGTGTGTCATGCGCGCGGGTGAGCGATAGCCATTCAGGCGGGCGACGGCATTGTTTTCATGATTGAGGAAAAATAGGTTGGGCGTATGTTTAACCTGAAGTTTCTCAGTGAGTTCTTTTTCGGTGACCGTAGTATTTTCATCAAAGGCGATTTCGCGGGCACCTTTGGTATTAATGGCGATGACATCAAAGTGTTCCTGAATAAAACTGCGTAATGGCTCGGCGTCAATACTTTCCCGTAGCATCCGTTCGCAATACGGGCAGTCGTCACGCTGGAAAAATAACATGACGTGTTTATTTTCAGCCCCAGCTTCACTGGCATCTTCGCTTATATCGAGGAAGCTTTCTTTAAACCAATCGGGCATTTTGTGTTCGACTGCACCGACTATCTCGCCCTGTTTGGTTTCGGGGGCGGTGGTGTCTGCTGCAGCGATTGTCGATAGCAGTAACACTGAAAAGGTTGCCAGCCATTTTGCTAAATAGTTGGTTATTTGCATGTTGGTTTCCTCCGTTTGAGTGTAATACTGAGTTTAGGTGGTTTCTCTCGTATATTCCAAATCAATAATGTTGTGAGTACTGAGCTGCTAAGGTTTTAGCTACACTTTAGCCAATGCTACTCTGATTGAGTTGCAGTAGCTTCTAGTTCATTCAGCAGCCAATTTCTGAAAACTACAACCTTGGGGTCGTCGCGCCTCGCTTCTGGGTAGACCAGGTAATAACACAGGCCAGTTGTGCCACTGCCTCCAATGCCCTCAGCAAAAGGCTGAACCAGATTCCCCTTGGCAA
>CALHAO010000465.1 GCA_937931765.1 uncultured Thiotrichaceae bacterium | reverse complement strand
TTTTGCTGCAGCAGCATCAAATGACTTCATCCCGCCACCCAAGCGCGGATTCATTACCACGGTGGCGTAAACCATATCAGGCCGCTCTACATCAATGCCGAAGATGGCTGTGCCAGTACATTTCGCGGGCATGTCCTTTTTTGGCATGCTTTTGCCGAGATAGCGCCACTCACTTTTATCTTTCAGGGTGACTTCAGTCGGCACTTTGATTGAAGCAGCCGTTTTGGCTAGCTCGATATACGATAATTTTTCTTCATTTTTCGGATTGATAACAAAGCCGTCAGCGGTTTGTAGTTTAGCCGCAGCAACATCCCATTGTTGTGCCGCCGCTTCTATCAACACAAGACGTGCCGCCGCTCCGGCTTCACGCATTTTGTGGTAGGCGTCCATGCTGCTGGTGGAGCCACCGGTAATCTGCATGCCCAGAAATTTACCCACAACACCCATCGTGCCGCGCATGGTTTGTGCGATTGTTCCGTGGTCATAACTGGGGAACGGTACGCCTCCTTCCATCAGTGCGCCGTTATAATAAGCGTTACTGGTCGGGCCATGAATTGTGCGAATATCACCCCATGCCACATCAAGTTCTTCAGCCACCAGTGCGGCGAGTGTTGAATGGATGCCTTGGCCCATTTCAGCGCGTGGCGTTATGATAGTGACGCCTTGCTGATCAATTAACAGGTAAGGTGTGAGGGCGACAGCATCATCTGTAACACCATTTTCGGTATCCGGAATATCATCAGATAAAGGGTTAGGGTAGGGCTGTTTGTATTTGTAATAACCAAATGCCACACCACCCGCCACCGCAACGGAGCCAAACAAAAAAGCACGGCGCGTCATTTTTCCTAATGTACTCATGCTCAGGTTCCTTTCAGGTTTTTAGCCGCAGCATGAATCGCTGTGCGGATGCGTGGATAAGTCCCGCAGCGGCAGATATTACTCATTGCCGTATCAATATCCTTATCACTGGGGCTTGGGTTCTCTGCTAACAGGCTGGTGGCTGCCATAATCTGGCCGGACTGACAGTAGCCGCACTGCGCAACCTGGTGCTCAATCCATGCGTATTGTACAGCATGTAATTGTTCCGGATTACCCAAGCCTTCAATGGTAGTGATTTCGCCACTCACCGCCGAGGCGGGCATGATACAGGAGCGCACTGGTTTGCCATCAATATGCACCGTGCAAGCGCCACATTGCGCGATGCCACAGCCGAATTTTGTACCGGTGAGTTTGAGTTCATCCCGCAATACCCACAGCAGTGGCATATCGGGTTCAACATCAACCGTCATCACTTTTCCGTTTACTGTTAAATCCATTGGTCTGTCCTGTTATTTTTGGTTTGGCTTCATGTAACTATCATGAACAATTTATGCTTGTAGCGGAAGTTCCCCGTCGTGAATATGGGTAATCAGTTTGTCACCATTGCACGTGAATATGGTCATCATGCCGCGCTGCGTGACAGCCCTGAAAACGAATGGTGGATGAGTCAAGGCGAAGTCGTTTTTTCAGATGGGGTTCCAGCAGAATTTTTTGCGCTTCTGGTGTCAGTAGTTTTAACAGTGTACGGGTACGTTGCTCATCCATTTCGTAATCCGCATAGAGTGACTGCAGCGCGTCGAAGTCCCAACGTAACCAACTACGCTTACCCTGACAAGCTGCATCTTCCGGTGATTCCGGTTGCTCATAAAACCAGTAGCCTAGCCATGCAGGTGGGGAATCCAGCGGTTGTTCAGTGGTTTTGTGCCGGTAATGATAAGCCAGATCTACTTTTAGTCCATCTTTATGGCTTAAATGAGGTAGTAGTGGAAAGCCATCCCAAAACGGGAATGAAGCATCAAGGTAATAGAGTGTGCTGTCATGGGTGTATTGTTGTTGCAGGGTTCGGGCTATGTTTTGTAGTCGATGGCTGACCTGTGGTGTAACGTAATTACGTAGTAACAGGCAGTAACCGATATTAGCAGCCGCCAGCGGTGTTTTCTCATCGGTGAAGCAGGGTAATGGCACTCTATTGTTCAGGCTAGCTAATGGTGAGATGAGAAGAAATACCGCTGATGTGTAAATCAGTAGAAATATGCCGCCACGTAGTAGAACTTGTTGCCATTTGGATGCCAGTCGAATCATGTGCAGGAATGGCAGCATAATCAGTAATAATACGCCACCTACCTGAGTCAAAATGGTCAACAGCAGGATCAGCAGTGTGTAGAACATCAACTTCATGGTGTGTCCTGCTCTTGCTTATGTAACACGTTCTCCCGCCAATATGTCCCGTGCCATATACAAGGCCAGTAAACTACGGCCTTCGCTGCATTCATCCATCTCAATGAGTTTATCCAGTTCGCTCAATTTCCATGGCACGACTTCCAGCGGTTCTGGTTCGTCACCTTCTAAACGTTCCGGATAAAGGTCTTGTGCCAGCAATAGATTCGTCCGGTGCCCCATATAACCGGGAGCAAGGCTAACGGATTTTAACAGGCGGATATTATGTGCGCCATAACCGACTTCTTCCTTTAACTCGCGGTTCGCCGCCTCAATCAGGCTTTCTCCGGCATCAACTTTGCCTTTGGGTAAGCCCAGCTCATAGCGCTCGGTTCCGGCGGCATATTCACGTATCAGTAACACGGTATCATCATCCAGCATCGGCACGACCAGCACCGCGCCATAGCCACGGCTGGCTAGGCGTTCAAAGGTGCGTTGTTCACCGTTGCTGAATTCCAGATCCAGTGCTTCAACAAGGAAAAGCCTACTTTTAGCAACAGTTTTTATTTTGTGGATGGTGGGTAATTTGACCATGATTTTTAGTTAGCCTTTTTTGTCTTTTTGTTGAAATAAGCGACATCTGGTAAGCCTTCAAAGTGGCCGTCTGATGTAACGAGTTGTACATTCATCTATTGTGCTGCGACATAAATAATCGTGTCTGCGAATGAAAAATTATGTGTTACTGCCAGGTCTGCGGCCAGTAGGTTAATTGATGTGTCGAGTGATACGGTTGTGCTCTGTTCGGTCAGTGCAATGACTTCGAGTGCGGCTACCTCACTGTGTTCACGCTTAACCCATTAATCACGATCCTTGCGATCACGGTATCCTTCGCTGTTTGTGCCTTTGAGAATGCCGCGCATGCTTTTGATAGTATGAACGGGAACCAGCTCTTCTTCCAGTCAAATTTAAGTGGGTATACATGCCTAAATCCAAGTCGCACTCTTAGCATATTTCCGCTATATTGTGGGGTTATGTATCAACTGATTAATGAGGGTTATATCAGGAATGAAGCTATTTTCAAGAGGTATTAATGAATATATTTGCGAGTCACTTTATAAGAGTGCAAATAATTCTATTATAGCGCATGCAGTGGGTATATCAGCTATTTTGTACTTTTTTGGACATGGAATTCCATCTCAGGTGTTAAATGTAATTGTCATTCTTACCACGGTAGTGATTATTTTCCGTTTTTTTATTACCAGTTTTTTTCTTAGAAACTACCCTTCGTCTATTAAAGATATTAAGTTTTGGTATGTCTTGTTTCTCTTTGGTATTGCTGGTACTAGTCTGATTTGGTCTTTAATGGCTGTCTATTTTGTTTCGACACAAAATCCAAGCTATCAAATAATGATTGTAACTATGTCTTTCGGTTTTTTGGCGGGGTCAATAGTAACATTGTCTGTCGATAAGTTGTCAGTATTGATATTTACACAGCCTATCACTTTTGCAGTTCTCATTTGCTTAGTATTGACCGGTGATGAGGTGCTGAAGGTAACTGCTTTTTTATTAATGCTGTTGGACATACCTATCTTTATGTATTCACTAACCTCCAGTGAGTCTAGTCACAAACTCTATCAGTCTGCAGTTATTGAAAAAAAGATGAATGCTGCAAAGACAGACTTCCTTGCAAAAATGACGCATGAGTTGCGCACACCAATGCACGCAGTCGTTGGTATAGGCTACTTGCTAGAGAAAACAGGGTTGTCTGACAAGCAAAAAAGTTATATCAAAAAACTACAATATGCTTCTGATTCTCTGCTGGGTATTATTAACAATATACTGGATTTCTCCAGAATTGAGGCCCGGCAGCTTGAATTAGAGCATGCGCCTTTCAAGTTAGCTGGTGTAATAAATACAATAAAAGCGCTTGTAGAAGTTCAAGCTCAAAAAAAGTCATTGGCATTTGAAATTATCATTGATGATACCACCAAGTCTTTAACGTTAGTGGGTGACTCATTAAGACTGACGCAAGTGCTGATAAACCTGACCATGAATAGTGTTAAATTCACCCAGTCCGGGAGTGTAACTATTAGTGTTGAGCAGAAAATTTCTGATGGGCACCAGGTTAATTTAACATTTAAAGTTTATGATACTGGCATTGGAATTCATGATGAAGATAAGGCAGTGCTTTTTGAATCATTTAGCCAGTTAAGTTCTTCGGATTCCCGGAAGTATAGTGGTGCTGGTTTAGGCTTGGCTATTAGCCAGAACTTGGTTGAGCTAATGGGAGGTCGAATTGAGGTTGATAGTGTTGTTGGTCAAGGTTCAGTATTCTATTTCTCCATTTGCCTTGAGTATAATAGAGATAGTGATGTGCATGAAGGTAATAGTCGGGATTCTGCTATTTCACTGTTAGAAAAAATACCAGAGCTAGAGGGTAAGCTGGTTTTATTGGCTGATGATAATGATTTGAGTTTGATGGTAGGGGAAGCAGTATTGGAAATGCTTGGCCCGAAAGTAATTGTGGCGAATGGTGCTCGAAAAGTTTTTGAAATATTAGAAAATACATCGCCCGAATTAATTTTAATGGACTTGCAAATGCCTGAGGTCACAGGTTACGAAGCATTAGCTATCATCAAGAATAACCCGGAATGGAAAAACATACCCGTCATTGCTTTAACAGCAAACGCAAGTGATGTTGAAAAGAAAAGAGCTTTGAGTCATGGTATGGACGGTTTTCTAACAAAGCCAATGGACTTAAATCAACTTAGGGAAATACTAATGAAGTGGTTGGTGAGTAATGATCAAAACAAGAGTGCCAGTTCGGCCCAAACTTAAAGTGAAATCCTGACCTAAGAAGTTGTCGCTAATTTGGCAGTGTTATACTCTTCTTCTTTCACACCACTAAGTAACCAGCTATGAAAAAAATCAACCTGGACTGGGATAATATCGACACCGTTTTCCTCGATATGGACGGCACATTGCTCGACCTGCATTTTGACACTCACTTCTGGATGGAGCACCTACCTAAACGTTACGCCGAAGAAAAGTCAGTTTCTGCTGAAGTGGCGCATGATGCCGTCACGAAACACTGCCAATCCATCGAAGGAACGCTGAATTGGTATTGTCTGGATTATTGGGATAATCATCTGGGTTTGGACGTCGTTTCCTTGAAGCATGAAGTCGCGGATCGTATCGCTATACGTGAGGGGGTGGAGGATTTTCTGAATCACCTGAACCAGTTAGGTAAGCGTAGTGTTTTGCTGACCAATGCGCATGAGAAAGTGGTTGGGCTGAAGTTCGGCTATGTGGAGATTGAGCACTTTTTTGATGATGTCATCACCTCCCATTCATTAGGTTTGGCCAAGGAAGATGAGCGTTTTTGGGGAGCATTGGATAAACAGGAAGATTTCGATCGGCAGCGCAGCTTATTCATCGATGATAATTTACATGTCCTGCGTGCCGCGCAGCAGTTCGGTGTCGCAAATTTACTGGCGATTCACCAACCAGATTCACAGTTAGGGCCGAAGCACACAGAGGAATTTACAGCGATTGAGAGTTATCAGCAGTTAATGTAATGATGATTACGGAGTATCATGCTCCAATCAGCAGAGGAGAGAGAAAATGAAAACCCATACCCAGGTTGCCGTGATCGGTGGCGGTGTCGTTGGTGCCAGTGTGTTATATCACCTCACCAAACTTGGTTGGAAGGATGTGGTTCTTATCGAACGTTCCGAACTCACTTCCGGTTCTACCTGGCATGCTGCTGGTGGTTTTCATACCTTAAATGCTGATACCAATATGGCTGCGTTACAGGGCTATACCATCGAATTATACAAAGAATTAGAAGCTGTTTCCGGTCAATCCTGTGGCTTGCATCATGTTGGTGGGATCACTTTGGCAACCACGCTGGAGCGCATGGATTACCTAAAAGCCGAACGTGCAAAACATCAATACATGGGGCTGAATACCGAAATTATCGGGCCGGAAGAAATCCGTAAGCTCTCGCCGATCACTAACACCAGTGGCGTTATCGGTGGGTTATATGATCCACTGGATGGTCACCTTGACCCCTACGGCACCACCCATGCTTATGCTTCAGCGGCCAAAATGCAGGGTGCTGAAGTCTATCTGCATACTCATGTCAGTGGTTTTAAACAGCGTCCAGACAGCAGTTGGGAAGTGCAAACCAGTAAAGGCACGATTATCGCCGAACATGTGGTGAATGCCGCCGGTTTGTGGGCGCGGGAAGTCGGGCACATGGTTGGTGTTGAGTTGCCGCTACATCCGATGGAGCATCAGTACCTGGTCACAGATGATATTCCTGAAGTTTATAATCACGGTTCCGAGTTGCCGCATGTGATGGACCCGACGGGTGAAAGTTATTTGCGTCAGGAAGGGCGTGGGTTGGTCATCGGTTTTTATGAACAGGCAGCAGAGCCTTGGGCGGTCGATGGCACTTCCTGGGATTTTGGCCATGAATTACTGAATGACAAGCTGGAAAAGATTGGTGATTCACTGGATATTGCCTACGAACGTTATCCAGTGCTGGCCGAAGCGGGTGTGAAGCGGGTGATTAACGGGCCGTTTACCTTTGCGCCAGATGGTAATCCGCTGGTTGGGCCGATTCCTGGCTTACGCAATTTTTGGTCGGCTTGTGCGGTGATGGCTGGCTTTAGTCAGGGTGGGGGCGTGGGGCTTACGCTAGCCGAATGGATGATTGATGGTGAGCCTTCTCGGGATGTGATGGCGATGGATGTGGCGAGGTTTGGGAGTTATTGCACGCGTTCGTATACCCGCAATAAAGT
>CALHAO010000464.1 GCA_937931765.1 uncultured Thiotrichaceae bacterium | reverse complement strand
CCAATCACCTTAGACGTTTGCAACCCCACCCGCACCAGCGACTCAGCCAGTGCCACTGCACAACGTACTCCATCCAGTACCGGAACCTTATAGTCCGCAGAGAGCTGATCCACCAAATCCGCCATCCCCGCACACCCCAGTACAATAGCTTCAGCCCGATCCGTTTCCAGCGCCTCCTCAATTTCAGCACGAATGCGCTGGCCTGCATCGGATTGTGGATTTTCCAATTCCAGAACAGGCACTTCAGCCGCCCGTACCCGCACACAACGTGAGGCCAATCCATATTTATGCAAATTATGCTCAAGTGCCGGTACCGAGCGCTCTAGCGTGGTAATCACGCTAAATTTATTTGAGATGAGCGTCGCCATGTGATAGGCCGCTTCACCAATACCAATCACTGGTTTATCTGTCACACACCGCGCCGCATCTAGCCCGGTATCATCAAAACAGGCAATGACAAAAGCATCCGAGTCCGGGTGCGTTTCAATCGTGCGTAGCAGCGGTGCCAGACTCATCGCCTCATCATAATAACCCTCGATACTGGCCGGTGCATCCTCCGGGTTAGTCGCAAATATAGTCGTGCCTGGACTCGCCACTGCTTTAGCGACAGTCGCAATTTTCGCCGTCATTGACGCGGTCGAATTCGGATTGATTACAGTAATATTCATCAGTTTGCTCTCACGCACCGCCCAAATAGGCCGCTTTGATTCGGTCATCAGTCATTAGGTCTTTGGAATCGCCCGTCAGAGCGACGGAGCCGGTGGACATCGCGTAAGCACGGTTGGAAATACTCAGTGCCATGCGCGAGTTCTGCTCTACCAGTAATACCGATACTTTTTCATCACGATTAATCGCAACAATCGACCGGGCAATATCCTGAACCAGTTTGGGTGCAATACCCAGTGACGGCTCATCTAATAACAACAGACGTGGTTTCGCCATGAGCGCACGGCCAATTACCATCATCTGTTGTTCACCGCCGCTCAGCGTTCCGGCAGACTGCTTGTAACGTTCACGCAAGCGGGGGAAACGCTCCAGCACGCTGTCGAGCGTATTTTTAACTTCAGCTTTATCATCGCGCGTAAACGCCCCCATCAGTAGATTATCCTTAATACTCATATAAGGAAAAACCCGCCGTCCTTCCGGTACCATAGCGATGCCACGCTTAACGATACCGGCGGCGTTCTCTCCATTAATCTGCTCACCCATGAAGTGGATGCTGCCGGATTTAATCGCTGATAGTCCGGTAATTGCGCGCAAAATCGAACTCTTACCCGCACCATTGGCCCCAATCAGTGCCACGGTTTCGCCTTCTTTTACCTCAATAGAAACCCTTTTGAGGGCATACACATGATCGTAATACAGTTCCACATTATCGAATGTTAGTATGTTTTCCATGGGTCAAATTCCTATCGCGTCGTCTTCGCTACCCAGGTAGGCTTCGATGACTTTTTCATTATTGCGTATTTCAGCAGGTGTGCCTTCAGCAATTTTCTCGCCAAAATTAATCACCACGATGCGGTCTGAAATTTTCATGACGGCGGGCATATCATGCTCAACCAGCATAATGGTCACCCCGCGTTCTTTTTGTACATTCCGCACCAGATCTACCATGTGCATGGTTTCATCATGGTTCATCCCGGCAAACGGCTCATCCAGTAGCAATATCTCAGGTTTAGTCGCCAGGCCAATCGCAATACCCAGCGCTCGGAGATTACCCTGCGGCAGGTTAGAAGCCAGCTCGTCCGCAATCGGTTCCATGCCTAAAAACGTGATGATTTCATCCGCTGAATCTGCAAATAAGGCCTCGTCACGGCGGGCTTTGGCGCTGCCCCAGAAATAACCGGACAGGCTGGCTTTGGCGCGTAGGTGATGGGCAACAATGATATTCTCTCGCGTGGTCATGGAGCGAAAAATGGTGGTTTCCTGAAAGGTACGTACAATTCCTTTGCGCGCAACAACATGGGGGGAAAGGTTGGAAATTTTCTCGCCCTTAAAGATGACCTCACCACCACTGGTTTTCAGAAACGAGGAAATCAGCTTGAATAGTGTCGATTTCCCCGCACCATTCGGGCCGATAATAGAGAGAATTTCACCTTCATTCACCGTAAAGTTGACACTATTCACCGCCACCAGACCACCAAAGCGTCGGGTCAGGTTTTTGACTTCAAGAATGGTACTCATTTCGGCCCCCCGCCACGCTTATTAAACAACGGTAAACTCAAAATGCCATTGGGTAGTAACACGATTAACAGAATGATTAATGATGAATAAATCAGTAGCTGATACTTACCCATAGTGAACAGTAAATCCCAGCCAAAGTACAACATCAGCGTGCCCAGCATTGGGCCAAGTACATACCCTAAACCACCAAGGAAGCAATTCAGCATGAAATTAACGGAGTCAACAACCTGGAAAGTCGAAGGGTAAATCGACTGTGAAATGCTGACAAAACTGGCTCCCGCTACGCCGCCCATGAATGATGAAATGGAATAGGCGATCACCCTGAGGTAAGCCGTATTCACACCGATGGAGGCGGAAAGCTCTTCATTTTGTTGTAATGAACGGCACAAGTGCCCTAGTCGCGAGTTAACGATGCGATACAGTGCGGCATAACACAGCACCATCATAATAACGGCGGCGATATAAAACGCCAGTTTGGGGTTTTCCAGGGTAGCAAAGTCAGGAATAATCGTCAGGCCAAAAAGACTGAGTTCAGCCGGTAACGGAATACTGACGATGCCTTTTGCGCCATTGGTAATCGGCAGCGCCAATGCAGTGAGGCGTGCTACTTCAGTCAACACCAGGGTGACCATGGCAAAATAAACACCCCGCAATCGTAAAATGGGTAAACCAATAAATACACTAATAATGGCGCATGCCAGGCCTGCCAGCGGTAAAGTCAGCCAGAAATTCACCCCTAGCTGAGTAACAAGTATCGCTGAAGCATAACCGCCAATCAGTGTATAAGCACCCTGACCGATATTAATCCGCCCGATATAAAAGGTAAGCCAAACACCTGCCGATGCAATCGAGAGTAGGGCGACCGAGGTCAGTGTGTAATAAAAGTCCCAGCGACCAGAGGCATTAATCGCCCAGGGAACACCCACCAGAACAATTAACAGGAAAACGAGGGTCAATAACCATTTTTTAGTATTCATGTTTAACCCCAGGGCTTACCCATCAATCCCTGCGGACGGATGGAAAGGAAAATCATCAGCATCACGAAGATCACCAGGTAAGTAATATCGCCGTATACGGCCAGCAACGTCAGTCCGACAGATTCCATCATGCCGAGAATAAAGCCCCCGGCAATCGCGCCGGAAATAACCCCCGCCCCGCCGATCATAATCATCATAAAGGCTTTGATGGAGGCCGGTCCTCCCATGCCCAAGTTGATACCGGTAATGCTCACCAGCAAGCCACCCACAAGACCCGCCAACATGGCACCGAGTGCAAAACCAATCATTGAATAATATTTAACATCAACACCCATCAGCTCAGCGGCGACGCGATCTTGTGCCAGCGCTCGCATTGCGCGGCCAGTTTTGGAGTACTGCATGTACATAATGAACGCGACAATGGCGGAAATCGCCAGCACGAAAATAAGAATGCGGTCATAGGGGATAACGATACGGAAGTCCCAGTTGAATACGCCGTCAACAATTTTGGGGATACCACGTTGCTTCTCGCCAAACAGTAACAGAATCACGGCATCCAAAAAGAAAGCGATTCCAGCGGCCAGTAGCATGGTGCTTTCTTCCCGCTTGGAGCGGGCAATCACCGGTCGGAACAGAAATTTCTCAATCAACGCCCCCATTACCCCCAGCACCACCGCTGAAAGCAATAAACCCACAATAAAGGGCAGACCTAGCTGTGCGACCACGGTGTAAGTGACGAATCCACCGAACACATACATTTGGCCGTGCGCGAAATTCAGTACATTCATTAAGGAAAAAATTAGCGTCAACCCGAGTGCGATCAGCGCATACTGTGCCCCCAGATAAAGCCCGTTTACGAGTATCTGCTCCATGAGTCCATCCTTTGTTTGATAGCTTAGCCTCTCCCCAGAACAGGAGAGAGGCTAATAAGGCATGTTGCTTATTTATTGTTTAATCGACTTCTGCAACAAACAAGGTCTTGAACTCACCGTCTTCATATACATTCACTACTAGCGGTACCGCCACCTGGCGTTTCTGGCCAAACGATGAAGTGCCTACATACTTCATTTTCGCATCGCCGTTCATGTAAGGGTTAGCAACTTCAAAGGTATCCATAGTCTTTTTGAATACTTCAACATCCGTTATGCCCGCAGGGTCAGCTTTGATGGTTTCAAGGATGTATTCCAGTGCGTAGACTTTGGTATTGGACTCATCGTTATATTCACCAAACATTTTGGTATAACGCTCAACAAACTCACGCATCATGTCTGATGCCATTTCTGGTGTAGACGCACCACCCACAGAAATAAAGCCATTGGCTAGTTTGCCTGCCCCTTCTTTCAATACTTGAGCATCTTGAGCCGTTTCGGTAGAAATTATACCTTCATAACCTGCTTCTCGCGCCGAGCGAATGAGCTGTGGCGCATTGGCAGGGGAGACACCTGACAACACGAGCAGGTCTGGACGCGTGCGTAACACGGGCAGTAATACCGGCATAAAGTCAGTGGTGTCGACTTGATAGGTAACGCTGTCTGAAACGACCTCTAAACCTAAATCTTTAGCGGCTTTAACACCACCATCACGCTGACTTAGCGGATCAGATTCGTTGGCGGCAATAAAGGCGACTTTCTTAACGCCTTTTTCAGCTTTCAGGTATTTATAAATGGCTGGGCCAGACTGGTAGTTAGCCACCATACCTAGTACTGCGTTAGATGCCGGTGCTGTATATAAGGATTGTGGAAAGGCATACGGAAAATACATAATGCCATTTTGCTCAGCAACCGGACGTACTGCAGCAGCGCCGTCATCGACGTTAGGGCCGACGACATAATGAATGCCCTCCTGAGCCATTTTTTCCATACCAGCGATGGCACGTTTCGGGTCTTTCTGGTCATCAAAAGCGACAATTTCAATATCATAGGTTTTATCACCTATTTTGAAGCCGCCCGTTTCGTTAATCCATGCAGCACGAGTTTCCATCGAGCGCTGGTTTGAGATACCCCAAGAAGCAGCCGGGCCACTGGTGACACCGACAAAACCGATCTTGAGGGTTTCATTAGCCGCCATAGCAGCACTGCTGAACAGGCCTAATGACAACAGGCCTGCAGCGACAGATTTTAACAGGATACGTCTTCTCATCTTGTTTCTCCTAAAGTGTGGATATCCGCTGCATACATCAGGTTTCGGTGCAGCAGTTAATAAAGTGCAACCTAACTGAACTGATGGCACTATCATTAACAAAAAATTAATAACAGCTAATGTAAAGCATGAATTGTGCCAACTTGGGGGTTTCTTCTAAGTAATTGTTATTAAAAGCATTTAACTTCTGCTTTATGATGGGCTGGAACGACAATTGATTGCTGACATGCACCATGAATGATTTATTTGGCTACATGTTTGTGCATATCTGTGTAATACAGTACAAAACCGTCTGGACAAATTGCAGTCTTCGGGAATTTTGCTGGGGCTTACGGTGCGGGTGCTGGAGGATTACGTGCTGGATACTATCCGCGCTATTATGAGGATTGAAGTGATCGGTAAGTCCACTTCTCAGGTGATCCGCTCGTTGTGGAGGTTTCCTGAGTGGGTAACCTTGCCCATATTCGCGAAATACAAAGCTGTGACCGGCTCAATATAGGAGGTGATTGTGTCAGAAAGAAATTCAGAATTCACCATCGTGGGTGGTGGCGTTGTTGGCTTGTCAGTCGCGCTGGGCCTGCTACAAAAAGGCCAGCAAGTCACCGTATTAGACGGTGATGACAG
>CALHAO010000463.1 GCA_937931765.1 uncultured Thiotrichaceae bacterium | reverse complement strand
TCAAACAAGCGGCGTTTATCGGCATTAAACCGTGCCGGTGTATCCGCCTCGACATCACGTATCCGTTCAACATATTCACGGTCGGAAGCCAGACCACTATCCTGCAAGTTATCCTTGGCAAAATCACCGCTTTCCAGCTTGGCCAACATAATTTCCGGATCATCACCCAGCTCGATACCAAGGTGATTCACCAGCTCTAACTTACCTTCTGCGGTCACCTGTGCGAACAACGCCATTTCCGTATAAGCCGGGCCACGTTTAACCAGTGCACCGCCAGAGTTATTGGCAATCCCGCCCACAATGGACGCGCCCAGACAGGAAGAGCCAATCACCGAATGCGGGGCACGCTTTAAGGGTTTCAGCACTTTCTCCAGCGAAAACAAGGTCGCCCCCGGAAAACCCAGCGCCTGCTCACCACCATTCAGCAACACAATATCGTTCATCGCCAACGTATTGATCACCACCACCTCGCGGTCATAATCATCGCCACTCGGCGTTGAACCTTCGGTGAGTCCAGTCTTGGCGGCCTGCATAATGATGATCACATTGGCATCGACACAAGCTTGTAGCACGCGCCATAATTTTGTCAGGCTATCGGGAAACACTACCGCCAATGCGGCACCTGCACCTGAGCGGAACCCGGTACGGTAATATTCAGTTTGACTCTTTCTGGTGTGAACAGCTTTCTCTCCCAGAATCATCGTCAGTTGCTGCAGTAGTTTTTCAACTTCCATTGCTATCAATACCTTTCCAAAACCATTTCGTTCACCATCAAATTGGTAATACCAATAAAAACTATAGGTAACCAAGTTAGCTACATAAATATTTAAAGCCATACTAAATATAGCCTAATTTCCTGCTAACTTACAATATGATAGATCATTAAAACCTAAATTAAATGGTCAGATCAAGTGCTTGATTTTTCGATTGCAAGAAATTACAATCATTCATAATTGGTCTTACCAAATAACCAAACTATGAAAAAAGTACGCATCGCCGAACAAATTGCCCAACAGTTGGAAGAAATGATCATCCGGGATAACTTGCAACCCGATGATCGTTTACCAGCCGAACGTAAACTCTCAGAACAACTGGGAGTATCACGCCCATCCTTGCGTGAAGCTATCCAAATGCTGACCAGTAAAGGTTTGTTGTATTCGCGGCAAGGTGGTGGCACCTTTGTTAAAAACACTGTCACCAAAGACATGAGCGACCCGATGTTAAGCCTGTTCAGGGAGAACCCGGAGTACCGCTTTGATGTGCTGGAAATTCGTCATGCGCTCGAAGGTAATGCAGCTTTTTACGCAGCCTTACGCGCCACTGATGAAGATAAGCAGAATATCCGTGAGAAGTTTGAAACCATGATCAAGCTGCATGGCAGCGACGACCCAATGGATGAAGCACGAGCCGATGCGGCGTTTCACTTATCCATCGTCGAAGCTTCACACAATATGGTGTTGTTACACGTGATGCGCGGACTGTTTGACTTGTTACAAAACAGTATTTCGCACAACCTGGACAAGCTGTATACCTTGCCGCGTGTCTTCGAACCACTCAGCACACAACACCGCGAACTGATGGAAGCTGTTGTGAATAGCGAGCCGGAAGCAGCGCGTAAAGCCGCACAGCAACATCTGGTGTTTGTCGAGGACTCGATCAAGGACATCGACGCTGAAGAAGCACGTAAACAACGCTCATTACACAGAATAACCCTACTGGGAGACTACGCCCGCTCATGAACACACAACGTCCTGAAGCCGTCTATTTTTTTGGCACCTGCCTGATCGATATGATGTACCCGAAAGCCGGGATCACTGCCATGCAACTGCTGCAACGTGAGGGTATAAAAGTCATCTTCCCACAGGATCAAACCTGTTGCGGCCAACCTGCATGGAATTCCGGTTATCGCGATGAAGCACGCACCGTCGCCGCCTCACAGATAAAGCTCTATCCAAAACCGTTGCCGATTGTAGTGCCTTCCGGCTCCTGTGCCGGGATGATGAAGCATCATTACCCCGCATTATTTAAAGACCAGCCGGATGAAGTGTTGGCGAAAGATGTCGCCAGACGGGTTTATGAGCTGACAGAATTTCTGGTTGATGTGCTGGATATCAAACTGGAAGATTTGGGTGAGGCGGTTGAAGTTGCTGTGCATACTTCCTGCTCTGCCCGCCGTGAGATGGGTGTGGCGGATAAAATCGAAAGCCTGCTGGGACAGATGCAGAATGTCACCGTATTGGAGCAGGCTTATAAGCCGGAGTGCTGTGGCTTTGGTGGCACCTTTGCCATTAAACAACCGGAAATTTCAGCCGCGATGGTGATTGATAAAACCGCTGCGATTCGTGACACCGGCGCAACCCAACTGGTGAGTCAGGACTGTGGCTGCATGATGAATATTGGTGGTGCGTTTGATTTTCAGGCTGAGCAGGAAGGTAAACGTAAGCCGGATGTGAAGCATATTGCTGAGTTTATCTGGGAGAGAACAGAAGGAGAACCGGCATGACCACAGAATTCCGCATTCGCGTTGAAGACGCACTGAAAAAGGACGATGTCCGCGCTCATTTCCGCAAGGCGATGGATACGTTAATGACCAACCGCAAAGGTCAGTTTCCCGACGAAGATGAGTTAGAACGCCTGCGTTATCAGGCCATGGCGATCCGTGCTAATGCATTGGGCAAGCTGCCGGAATTGCTGGAACAACTGGAAACCAAGCTCACCGCCAACGGCGTACAGGTACACTGGGCGCAGACCACGGATGAGGCCAATAACATCGTATTGGACATCATGAATAAACATGGTGCCAAATCGGTGATTAAAGGTAAATCAATGGTTTCCGAGGAGATGGGGCTGAACCATTTTCTGGAGGAAAAGGGCATTGAGGCACTGGAGTCTGATCTGGGTGAATTCATTATTCAGCTGGATGGCGAGATGCCGTCTCATATTATTATGCCTGCGATTCATAAGAGCAAAGAGGAAATCTCACGGCTGTTTAATGACAAGTTTCCGGATATTCCTTATACCGATGATGTCGATGAGCTGACCAAAAGTGCACGCGATATTTTGCGCCAAAAGTTTTATGACGCACCTGTTGGTTTGTCCGGTGTGAACTTTGTTGTCGCGGAAACCGGCACGCTGTGTCTGGTAGAAAACGAGGGTAATGGCCGTATGTCTACCACTGTGCCACCTGTGCATATTGCGGTGACCGGTATCGAAAAAGTCGTGGAAAGCTTTAGTGATATTCCGCCACTGATGAGTATTCTGCCACGTTCGGCGACCGGTCAGGCGATCACTACTTATGTGAATATGATCAGCGGACCGCGCAAAGAAGGTGAGAAAGACGGGCCGAAGGAAGTGCATCTGGTACTGCTGGATAATGGCCGCTCTAATATTTACAGTGATCCGGAGTTACTGGCGACGCTGCGTTGTATCCGTTGCGGCGCGTG
>CALHAO010000462.1 GCA_937931765.1 uncultured Thiotrichaceae bacterium | reverse complement strand
TCAATACCATAGGGGTCAATGTTGATGACTTCGGCACCACTATCGATCAGGTATTTAATTTGATGAGCCGTCTGAGCCTGACGGGCATAACCTACCACTATTATTGTTTTTTTATTCATTTAGGCCACTTCAGGGCACCATAGGATTATAGTGCCCACTATCGATTAAAACTTATTACCGAGGATTATTCATCTATTTTTCACATGGTGTGAAATAGCATTAATGTTTCATGTCCGGATGTACATAACCACCGTCTTCTTCGCCCAGCGCCTGCGTGGTTGCATACTCCGGGCCACCACGATCAGGTGGTGTTATTGCAACCGGCTCTTCACCCAGTCCATTTGTAATCGCATACTCCGGAACATCACGGTCAGGTGGTTTTATTTCAATCGGAGGCGGATTACCACCATCTTCTTCACCGATGGCTAAGGTCGTTACCGTTGGTGGGCCATCAACCGGAGGGGGCAGACCACCGTCTTCCTCACCTATGGCTAATGTCGTTGCTTCTGGCGGGCTATCGACCGGAGGGGGTAGACCACCATCTTCTTCGCCTATGGCTAATGTCGTTACAGTCGGTGGGCCATCAACCGGAGGGGGTGCACCACCATCTTCTTCACCTAGCGCCTTCGTAGTTAACTCTGGTGGGGCACCGCCCGGAGGTGGCGTACCGCCGTCTTCCTCACCGATGGCTAACGTGGTTACTTCTGGCGGGCCATCGACCGGAGGTGGCGTGCCACCGTCTTCCTCTCCTACCGCATGCGTAGTTGCATCCGGCGGGGTATCACCGTCACCAGGTTGGTTGCCACCATTTTGCGAACCGCTAATTTGTTGTAACAACTGAACCAGTAACAATAAAATCTGGGTGAAAATATCCGAATTAAAAGCTGGTTGCTGACTTCCTTGCTCTTTAAACTGATTCATTCCCTCCGGAGAAGATGACTTGGGCTGAACCTGATTTGCCTGAGCTTTCTGTCCGGGAACCTGATACTGAAATATTCCATGCATGCTAATACTCCTTGTGTGTTTTGCAGTAAGTGTCTCGCCCCTAACAGGGTGGATAACTACAGTTTCCAGCACAGCTATTTAAAGTCATTAAAATACCGGACTAAAGGCACCATGACTCATGACATCTGGGAAAATAAGCAAAGACCCACGCAGCCTGACTATTCAGAAAGTAATAACCCCCAACAACTTCAGGCCATCATAAAACAGAAACACAGCAAAAATGCACAGCACCACGCCCAATGCCCGCAGCGTGTAGATATACATTTTGTCTTTCAGAAAGGATTTCGACTGGCCGATAATAAACGCCAGCAGCACTTTAGCCCCGATTAAAAAGAAGTAAAAACTGACTAGAAAAGCCAGCGAAGCACCCAGGCTGACATTCATCGCCTTGGTTATAGTTGGTGCACCTACGGCAAACCAGAACAGGTAGGGGTGCGGGCTGAGCAGGTTGGTTAATATGCCCTTGGATAAGGATTTGGGCGCGACCTGTCGAACCTCCAGCTCAACACCCTGCGTTTTGAGGCTGCCATACCCCATGTACAGCACAAAGCACCCGCCCACCAAAGAGATAATGCCCAGAATCACATCAAAGCTGGATAAACCGGCCAATACGAACAGGGTCAGAAGAATAATGGGTAGGTCAGTAATCAGCGGCGCGAGGGCTACTTTGATGCCTGCTTTAATATCGTGTTGCAGAGTCTCTGAGATAACGAGTGTGAGCAAAGGGCCAGGGGCAAAGCCTGCTGATAAACCCAAAATGGTTCCGATGATTAGGTAATTTAGCACCGCGATTCCAATAATCCTGAAAGACAGCAGTATGCCAAAAAAAATGCCGTAAAGAACAAACCCCTACGGCACAGAGTCAAGCTGTTTTTCTTGACGATTAAACCTTACGTTCGCTGTCCCAATCAAACACGTTGCCGCTCACCTAGCCTGCCTGTTTGCAGGATACCTCTGCTTGCCATAATTATTTAGCCGTTTTATTTCAATATAGCCGCGATAACAGCCACCAGCGTCATCAAAAATAGAAACCATTTCATGGCCTTTGGCGAAATATCGATCGCTATATTCACGCCCAACCACGCCCCCACCATACTGCCAACGGCTAATAACAAGCCTGGTATCCAAGCGACTTGGTCGTTGTAGATAAACAGTGCCAGAGCAACCCCTGTAAAAGCGAGCGTACAGACTATTTTGAGCGCATTGGTCGAAACAATGTCGTAGCGCAGTGTGCCCGCCAAAGCCGCAATCAATACAAAGCCGACGCCTGCTTGTACAAAACCACCGTAGAATCCCGCAAGGAACAAAGCCATCCATGCACCAGGGGTTTCGCTGACCGTTTTGACGGGAGTGCCTGCTTCCGGAATGACTACTGACGGCTTGAACAACATCAGTGCGGCCATACCGAGCATGGTGATCAACAAAGCGGGCTTCAGTAGAGAAGGCGGCGCATAACTGGCAAGCACACCGCCTGCTAAGCCACCGATGAGCGTCGGGATCAGAATGCCTTTGAGGTCACCGGTGGGAAGCTTGCCTTTGGATTGGAACTGCTTCGCACCGGTCAACGATTGCATCATCACTCCAACACGATTGGTCGCATTGGCCACATCGGGCGGCATTCCCCATATCATCAAAGCGGGGATAGTGAGGTTTGATCCGCCACCCGCCAGTGTATTAATCACACCCGCCACTAGCCCCAGCACCACCAACAAAAGACCGTAGCCTATGGTTATTTCATCCATACTTTTGCCTCACAAAAATTCGCCATTATGAGTGAGTTATTGATTGGTTTCATTGTCTGATACGCTATAGTCAAAATTTGGGCCAAAAAATGGCATGTACACTGAGCAGGTTGACCC
>CALHAO010000461.1 GCA_937931765.1 uncultured Thiotrichaceae bacterium | reverse complement strand
TTTTGGGGAGTGGCGGTTGCTGGCTTTCTGGATGGCTTATGGTATCGCTGGTTTGGTGAGTTTGACTGGTTGCGCAATCGCTTTGATGATGTCGATGTTACTTCACTGAATATTCTCCGCATCGGAACCGGCGTTATCTGCATTGTGATGTGGATGATGGGCGGCGTTATTATTGCGCCTGAGCTTTATAGTGATGCTGGTTTTATTTCATGGGTGCATCTGCTGATTGCAGTTACTGTGCTATTTCGCCAGACGCTGTTTATCGCCGGATTGGGTCTACTGACACTGTATGCTTATGCAGTCTATGTTTACGGCATCTTCCATCTGTTGGATTACGTGCTGATGATAGGGCTGGGGCTTTTCTTTATTATGTCCTGGCCACCGATATTCCCCCGTTTTGGTAAATTCCGTTTCCCGGTTTTATATTTTGGGGTGATCTTCTCGTTTATATGGTCAGCTGTTGAGAAAATAGCGTTTCCATTCTGGTTCTATCCGTTTTTGGAAGAACACAGTTTTTTGACTATGGGGATGGACAGAGATTTCTTTATTGCTACGGCGGCATTCGTTGAATTTACCTTGTTTTTCTTACTACTGGTTTCCCATAACGGCGTGGTGTTGCTGGCTTTCCTGATCAATCTTATGGTGATCAGTGGCAATCTTTATTTTGGTAAAACCGATGTTATTGGCCACTTTCCAGCGAATTTTATGTTACTGGTGATGATGATCAAGGGACCGTTGCCGGTGAATCTCTGGTTCTTTAATCAGATGCCTAAACCGGGCCTGAGTTTTCTGAAGAATGTTTTTGTTTATCTTGCGGTGCTGGGTGGGATGGTGGGGCTTTATTATGGTGTGCACCTGTTGTTGTATGGTGTGTAGGCGAATTTATGTGGCCGACTGTGGTGTATTTACAGTCGGCTACGTGCTTGTGGTATTTTGTTACGTCAACGGCTTTAGTAAATCGAGCAGATCCGCTTGCCCGAGTTTCAAGTCCGGCTCCGATGCTCCATAAACTGAATCGGCCAGTGCCTGTTTCTTTGCCTGCATTTGCAGGATTTTTTCCTCAACAGTTTCTTCAGTTAACAACTTATAAACAAACACGGGTTTGTCCTGGCCCAACCGATAAGCCCGGTCGGTTGCCTGTTGCTCCACAGCAGGATTCCACCACGGATCATAATGGATAACCGTATCGGCGGCGGTGAGGTTCAAGCCAGTGCCCCCCGCCTTCAAGCTAATGAGGAATATCGAAGCATCACCCTCCTGAAAAGCGTTGATGGCTTCTTCGCGTTTACGGGTTTGACCGGTTAGTTTGGTATTGCTAATTTTTTGTTTATTTAAAGCTTTCTCGATAATACTTAACATGCTGGTGAACTGAGAAAAGATCAGGATCTTGCGTCCTTCGGCCACCATTTCCGGCACCATCTCCATCAGTAATTCAAACTTCGCGGATTCTTTCACCGAACGGGCTTTTTCCAATTTAACCAGTTGCGGGTCACAGCACACCTGCCGCAGTTTTAACAGGGCATCCAGGATCATAATATGACTGCGGGCTAAGCCTTTTTTCTTGATTTCATCACGCACTTTCTTGTCCATTGCCAGTCGGACGGTTTCATACAAATCCCGCTGTTTTCCCGAGAGCGGTACTCTGCGGATAATCTCTGTTTTTTCAGGCAGCTCTTTAGCCACCAGATCCTTAGTGCGGCGTAACATGAAAGGCTGAGTGCGCTTACGTAGTTGTTCTCCCCGAGCAGTGTCGCCGTGCTTTTCAATCGGGTAGCGGAACAAGCTGTTAAAGCGCTCCTGTGTGCCTAAATAACCGGGCATCAGAAAATGAAACATCGACCACAATTCGCCGAGGTGATTTTCGATTGGTGTACCTGTCAGACATAAGCGATGATTGGCTTTCAGGCTGTAAATCTGTTGGGTACTTTTGGCTTTAGCATTTTTGATGGCTTGTGCCTCATCCAGAATCAGGTAGTGAAAATCCTGTTTTTCATACACTGCCTTGTCGCGAATAATCAGCGGGTAGGTGGTAAGAATAATATCGTGATCGGCCAGTTGGTCAAATTTTTTCTTGCGATGTTGTCCCTGCAGCGTTAGCACGCTGAGCTGTGGTGCAAACTTTTCAACTTCCCGCCGCCAGTTGCTCATCAGGCTGGTTGGTGCGATAACCAAGCTGGGTAATGTTACCCGTCCGGATTCCTTCTCAGCCAGCAGCATAGCCAAGGCTTGCAGTGTTTTCCCCAAGCCCATGTCATCTGCCAGAATGCCATTGAACTGATATTTCTGCATGAACTGTAGCCAGTTATAACCAGTTTGTTGGTACTCTCTTAAATCTGCCTGTAGACCCTGTGGCAGCTCAGCCGTTTCTATGCCCTCAAATGATTGTAATTGCTGATTCAGCTGCTTTAATTCTCCAGCACCTTTCCAGCGTAAACTCGGATCATTCAGTAAATCACCATAATGCATGCCTTCATACTTTGAGAACTCAAGGTTGCCATCCGCATTCAGGCTATCGATGTTGTACAGCTCGATTAAGGTATCCAACACCGTTAGTAAACGTTTGCAGGGCACTTTGACCCAATGGTAATCATCGATTTGAAATAGCTGATATTCCTGTTGTTTCAGGCGTTCATGCAGGGCTTTTGTGTCATGGTTATCGGCTGCCAGTAATTCTACGATGAGTGGCAATAGGTTGATGCGCTGGCCATTCAGTTCAAAGCCTAATGACAGTTCAAACCAGTCACCACCTTCGCTTTCTTCCAGGTCAGCATGCCAATCATCTGAGGTGTCGATTTGAAGCTGGAATGAATCATCAATCGTGACTTCCCAGCCTGCAA
>CALHAO010000460.1 GCA_937931765.1 uncultured Thiotrichaceae bacterium | reverse complement strand
GCCCATATCATCTTCCAGATGTGAATCAAAACCGGCTGAAATAATAATGAGCTGGGGTTTGAAGGCCTCCAGCTGGGGCAGCCAGTTTTCAGTGACATTCTCCCGCCATTCTGCCGAGCGGGTACCCGCTTTCATTGGCAGGTTGATGACATTCGGGTAATCGCTGTCAGCGCCTTTGTATGGGTAAAAAGGGTGTTGAAAAGATGAGCAAAACAGCACGCGGGGTTCTACTCCGGCGAAAATTTCCTCAGTTCCATCACCATGATGAACGTCAAAGTCGATGATCGCGACACGCTCTAAGCCATAGGTTTCCAGCGCATGTGCAGCGGCAACAGCTACATTGTTAAAAATACAGAATCCGGCGGCACAGGCGCGTCCGGCGTGATGTCCCGGTGGGCGGCCCAGGCAGGCAGCATGTTTATGCGCATCGCTCATCACTAAGTCAACGGCCATTACCGCCGCGCCTGCTGAGTATAGTGCAGCATCCAGAGTGTGTTCATTCATACCGGTGTCGCCATCCAGTACGGTTTTTTCGCCCGGTGCTGGCGCGGTGCGGAAAACCCGTTCGACATAATCAGTATCGTGGACACGTTCAAGATGTGTTCGGGTGGCTGATGTGGCGTCATAGTGACAGCAAACCCAGTCTACGCCAGACATAAGAAGCTGGTTATTGATAGCACCTAAACGGTCAGGGGCTTCAGGGTGATGAGGTGTTCCATTGTCATGTAAGGTACATTTTTGGTGACTGATTAAAGCTACGGTCATATGCAATCCACGAATTCAGGTATATAATATGTTGCAACGCACAAAAAAATGTATTAAGTGCGTATACAAACATTTGTCATGCTGCCTAGCGGGTGAAGGCCATACTGGTCTGCACAAAAGTATCATAAATACGCATGAAAAAGTCATTCATCATTTTGTTGATGACATTTATCATGCTGCTTAGAGGTTTTAAACATGGGCCACCATTACCTGAATCAATTATTCTCACCCAACAGTGTGGCAATATTTGGTGCCAGTGAGCGTGAAAACTCAGTGGGCGCATTAGTATTGAAAAATATTTTGTCCGCAAAATTTAGCGGTGAAGTATTTCCTATCAACCCAAAGCACAAAAAAGTACAAGGATTAACCTGTTACCCATCACTCACAGCGGTTAATAAACCCGTTGAGCTGGCGATTATCGCCACACCGGCTAACAGAGCCGTTGATATTCTGCGGGAATGTGGTGAGCAGGGTTGCCGGGGTGTGGTGGTATTATCTGCCGGTTTTAGCGAGTCCGGAACGGCGGGCAAGCGCTTGGAAAAAGCCTTGCTGGAAGTAGCCGATGAGTATGGTATTCACCTGATTGGCCCGAATTGCCTGGGCATTATGCGCCCTTCGGTGGGCTTGAATGCCACGTTTAGTCGCAATCATCCTAAGTCGGGTAATGTGGCACTGGTTTCTCAGTCCGGTGCTATGGCGACCGCGATTTTGGACTGGTCAGCCACTCGCCAGGTCGGCTTTTCTACCGTGGCTACCTTGGGTAATGCGGTGGGCGTGAACTTTGGTGATACGCTGGATTATCTGGCACTCGACCCGAAAACCCACAGTATTTTACTGTATATCGAGAGCGTGCAGGATGCGCGTAGTTTTATGAGTGGCCTGCGTGCCGCCTCGCGTATGAAGCCGGTGGTGGTGCTAAAAGCCGGTCGGTACGAAGACAGTTTACGGAAACCCACCTCCCACACCGGTGCGATGGTGGGTAGTAATGATGCTTTTGATGCGGCGATGGATCGTGCGGGTGTGGTGCGCGTTAATTCTATTTCACAGTTATTTTCTGCCGCCGAAATTCTCTCCTCCGATATTAAAGTCGAAGCTAATCGTTTGATGATCATGACCAACGGTAACGGGCCGGGGGTGATGGCGACAGATCGTGCGGTTGAAATGGGTTTGAGCATGGCGGTGTTGCCCAAAGAACTTGAAGTCAGGCTTGGCAAGATATTACCTGCCAGTTGGTCGCGGAAAAATCCGGCGGATATTCTCGATGATGCGACCCCGGAACGCTATGAAACGACTTTGAAAATCTGTCTTGAGAATCCGGACATGGATGGCATGCTGGTCATGTTAACGCCACAAGCGCTGACCGATCCGAAAGGAGTGGCTGAGGCAGTAGTACGCATTAGTAAGGACAGTAAAAAGCCGATTCTGGCGTGTTGGATGGGTAATGAGCAGGTGGCTGAGGGGCGTAATATTTTATCCAGCGCAGGCATCCCTAATTTTCAGACCCCGGAAGCGGCTGTCGAGGCTTTTTCTTACCTGAATAGTTATCGCAGCAACCAAAAGTTGTTAATGCAGGTGCCGTCTTCGTTAGCGGTCGCTTCCAAACCCCCGAATATTAATGGGGCCAGGCTGATTATTGAGAGCGTGTTGGCTGAGGGGCGTAAACACCTGTCGGCGACTGAAGCACGGGCCATTCTGACGGCGTTCCATATCCCGTCTTTACATACCGTATTAACCCGCAGCCCGACGGAAGCTTTGGTAGCAGCGGAGTCAGTGGGCTTTCCGGTGGTGATGAAAATCAGTTCGCCGGATGTGTTGCATAAGTCCGATGTGCATGGTGTGCGCCTGAACATTAACAGTGCGCATACCGTCCGCAGTGTGTATCAGGAATTGCAGCAAGCGACGCTGGATGTGATGCCGGAGGCACGAATTGATGGCGTGACGGTTGAGACGATGTACCAGGGGTATGCAGCACGAGAATTAATCATTGGTGTGGTGCGTGATCCGGTGTTCGGGCCGGTGATTAGCTTTGGTGCGGGTGGTACGGCGACTGAAGTGCAACGTGATCGTGCGGTGGCTTTACCGCCATTGAACAGTTATATGATCAAAAAGACCATCAATCGCACACGTGTGGCTAAGTTGTTGCGGAGCTTCCGTGATTTACCGGCGATTAATTTTGAGTCGTTACAGCAAGCCATGTTGCGCTTGTCCGAGCTGGTGTGTGAACTGCCTGAAGTCATTGAAATGGATATTAATCCGTTAATGGTCAATGCTGAGGGTGCGGTGGCAGTCGATGCGCGTATTTCTGTGGCTTATCCGGCGGGTGCTTCCGGTCGTTATGACCACATGGCCATTCACCCCTATCCGCATGATTTGGTGAAGCAGCAGCAACTGGCGGATGGCACCGACATTATGATTCGCCCGATTCGGCCCGAAGATGCTGAAATCGTACAGTCGCTGGTGCGCAACCTGTCGGGTGAGTCACGTTACATGCGCTTTATGCAGGCACTACGTGAGCTAACGCCGGATATGCTGGTGCGCCTGACACAGATTGATTATGACCGTGAAATGGCCTTTGTGGTGTTGGCACGTCAGGATGGCAAAGAGGTGAAGGTCGGGGTGAGTCGTTATGCGATTAATCCTGATCAGAATAGTTGTGAGTTCGCGCTGGTGATTGCCGATGAGTGGCAGAATCGTGGGCTGGGTGGTTTGCTGATGCAGGTGCTGATTGATGTGGCGCGTGACAGGGGCCTGACTACTATTATTGGTGATGTGCTGGCGCATAATACCGGCATGCTGAAACTGATGCAGCGTCTGGGTTTTGATCGTCATACCAGTGAGCATGATACCGGGGTGGTGATTGTGACTAAGCGGCTGCGTAATAGTGGTTAGTCTGTGTAACTCACA
>CALHAO010000459.1 GCA_937931765.1 uncultured Thiotrichaceae bacterium | reverse complement strand
GGTAGTTCAGATTAAAAACCCATAACGCTGAATATCTGTCCGCAACTGTTCCGGCGTTGTGTATAACTCTGCCTGCCAGCCCTGATCTTTAGCGCCCTGCACATTATTAGAACTGTCATCAAAGAACAAAGTCTGTGCCGGATCAAGATCAAAGGTTTTAGCATGCAGCTGGTAAATCGCCGAATCAGGTTTAATCAGCTTAACTTCCCCTGAAACAGTGACGCCACGTGTACTATCCAGAAAAGTGTGCACCCCACGAGCCTCAACAAAGGTATCCTGATGCCAATTAGTCAGCATCGTGACATCATGTCCCGCCGCCACTAAACCTTCCAGCACAGCAATACTGCCCTCAATACGATGAGTCAACATCATCATCCAGTCACGGCGATAAGCACGGATCAGGTCAGCATAATCCGGATAGTCTGCAACTAACAAATCTTCAGCATCCACCCATTCCCGGCCACGATCCTGCTCACGATTCCATGCCGGATTACACACCTCACTCAAAAACCATTGACGCTCAACCTCATCAGGAATCAGTAGGCGATACGGCACCTCCGGGTTCCAGTGCAAGAGTACCTGGCCAATATCAAAAACGATGTGTTTAATTTCATTCATTTGTGTGCCTTAACGTTAGGGGTGATTTACATTTGCAATTCCAGCGACTAAGGAGTAGATATTAATACACAATCTCGAAAATAGGAGGAGATGAATGTCTAAGCACATCCGTTTGGCCGCTGCTGGTCTAATGCTGTCTGTTCTGGCCAGTACCAACGTATATTCCGCTGAAAAATTAACTTATTACTGTAGTGCACAGGAAGACTGGTGTCAGTTAATGGCAAAAGGCTTCGAAGAAGAAACCGGAATCAAGGTTAATATGACCCGTAAAAGCTCTGGCGAAACTATGGCGCAACTGAAAGCTGAAGCCAGTAATCCAAAAGGTGATATCTGGTGGGGTGGCACAGGTGATCCGCATTTACAGGCAGCCGAGGAAGACTTAACCGAACCTTATGTATCCCCGATGCGTGAAGAACTGAATGACTGGGCGGTATCACAGGCCAAATCAGCTGGTGACAAAACTATTGGCATTTATTCCGGCGGACTGGGATACGGTTATAACGAAGACCTGCTGAAAAAGAACAACCTACCGATTCCTGCTTGCTGGAAAGACCTGCTCAAGCCTGAGTATAAAGGCCATGTGCAAATGGCTAATCCGAATTCATCGGGTACGGCTTACACCACGCTGGCGACCATCGTGCAGTTATTTGGTGAAGATGAAGGCTTTGAGTTTATGAAAGGCCTGCACAAAAATATTAACCAGTACACTAAGTCAGGTTCTGCACCGATTAAAGCGGCTGCCCGTGGTGAAAACACGATTGGTATCGTATTTATGCATGATGCGGTTAAACAGGCAGTGTCCGGCTTCCCGATTAAAGTGGTTGCGCCTTGTGAAGGCACTGGCTATGAAATTGGCTCTATGAGCATCGTTAAAGGTGCACGCAACATGGAAAATGCGAAGAAATTCTATGACTGGGCGCTGGGCGCTGATGTGCAATCACGTTCTTTAGAAGTTAAGGCTTATCAGGTTATGTCGAACAAAAAGGCAGAAAGTTCGCCTAAGGCACCCGATCTGTCTGAAGTTAAACTGATTGATTATGACTTTACGAAGTATGGTTCTTCTGATGAGCGTAAGCGTTTGCTGAAGAAATGGGATGATGAGGTTAGTACGTTGCCGCAGTGATTGGTGGTACCTCTAGCTGATTTTGGTGGGGGTTGGGAGGGTGTCGAACCCCTCCCTAACCCTCCCCTTATCAAGGGAGGGCATTCAATTGTGCGAATAGGTATGACTTTCAGATAACCGACCAGATTACCCCCTGAATAGAAAATTTGTTCTAAAAAGTTGTCGGTACGTCATTTAGAACTAAAGCAAAGCTCCCTCCCTTGATAAGGGGAGGGTTGGGGAGGGGTTTAACAGTCTCAACATATGCACACTAAAAAAACCAAACTACAACTAAACACCACTGTACTTATATTACTGATGCTGGGCACAGTCGGTTTTTTCGTATTCCCATGGTACGTACAGGAAGATGGCTTCTGGTCATTTGAATGGCTGCTGGATGGTTATCCTTGGGATAACGATTACGCACCCGGCATATTTTTATTATCACAAGGTGTGAAACTCTGGATAGCGCCTCTGTTGTTATTTCTACTTGCACCTATCGCCCTTTTATTCCGCCCAAAAACAGATCCCTTATATGCCAACTTATTATTGTTTTGTGGCATAGGCGGCTTGGTATGGCTATTAGGTCAAGGCTTCGCTATTGGCATTCAGGGTTTTCAGTTTGATGCACTGAACACTGCGTTTGGTGAATTAGGTGACCGACAGTTTGGCTTAGGTTATGGCGCATTATTGCTGGGCCTGAGCTTCTTATTTATGATCACTAATGGTGCAGCCGCTAAGGGCGCAGTCAATGGTGATGTTTTTGTCGTCAGTGCCATTGGTTTTGTGGTGGCGATGGTCGGGATTTTTATCTTCTTCCCGATTGTGAAAATGCTGACCTATGCCTTTGTTGATGGCGACGGCATTTATTCAATTGGTGTATTCGTCGATAAGTTTCTCAGTCCCAAAATCTGGGGGCTGGGTTGTCTTGATGGCACACGTGGTTGTGGTGCTGCATGGAATTCATTATTTCTGGCAGTACTGGTTGGTCTGATTACCACCATTTTAGGACTGATATTTGCCTTAGTCGCCACACGTTCCGGCTTTAAGTATGTGCGTGTATTACGGGCGCTAACCGTATTACCCATTATCACGCCGCCGTTTGTTATCGGGTTGGCGATCATCCTGTTATTTGGCTTGTCAGGTAGTGTGACCACCTTTATTGCTGACCTGTTTGGTCTGACACCTACACGTTGGATTTATGGTATGCCTGGCATATTGCTGGCACAGGTACTCGCATTTACACCGATTGCGTTCCTGGTGTTAATTGGCGTGGTAGAAGGTGTTAGTCCTTCTATGGAGGAAGCGGCACAAACTTTGCGTGCCAGCCCTTGGCATACCTTCAGAACCGTTTCCTTACCCTTAATGCGCCCCGGCTTGGCAAATGCCTTTTTACTCGGTTTTATCGAAAGTATGGCAGATTTTGGTAATCCGCTGGTATTGGGCGGGAACTTTGATGTGCTATCAACAGAAATTTTCTTTGCCATCGTTGGCGCACAAAATGATCAGGGGCAAGCCTCTGTATTAGCTATCGTTTTGCTGATGTTCACCCTGATGGCATTTTTTGCGCAACGACGCTGGTTAGGGAAAAAGTCTTACACCACAACCACCGGCAAAGGTGACAGTGGTATGCACCCACAATTACCTAACCGTATTAAGTGGCCTGCTTACTCTATTGCGATGAGCTGGACAGGCATGACAATAGTGATTTATTGCATGATTGTGTATGGCGGTTTTGTTGAGCTGTGGGGACTGAATAATACGCTGACCCTGCGCCATTATATTGATGCCTTTGGTATTGCATGGAATGAGAA
>CALHAO010000458.1 GCA_937931765.1 uncultured Thiotrichaceae bacterium | reverse complement strand
GGAGCGCCATACTCTTGTTTGGTGTCAGCTTTGAGGTCAATGTTTCCTTCTTGTTTGGCGTAGGCTTGCAGGATGAGCCAGGACTTATCAAGCGGCCCACCGGCAATACCAATTCTTTTATCAGCCAGGTCTTTCAATGCGCTGATGCCACTGTCGGATTTCACCATAATGCCACCCACTGCCGTTGAATAAGGGATGAATTTAACATCACGTCCCTCAGCACGTTGCGCGGCGGCCCAGATCACATCTGAGACCATGACATCTATCTCTCCACCCAGAAAGGCAATGTCTGAAGCGCTACCCCCGCCCATTGGTACAACTTCAAGGATAAAACCGTGCTTCTCATCCAGCTTGTTGTTCTTGATGGTATCTAGCTCCCAGTTCACCGTGCCGTACTCCAGAGCACCCAGGCGAACTTTGGGCAGATCGCCTGCCGAACTAACTGAAGTAAAGAATAAAGTTGCCAGGATAAGCAGGATTTTGAAGGGGGTTCTGATCATTTTTTTCTCCTCACTGAAAATAGGACGCAGCATTTCGACACAGAATAGAGAATTGTAGCCACATGATATATACGACTAATTGGTAATATACGCAGACAAGTTATGGGATTAACGTAGAGACTGCGAAAATAGCGCACCCCAGGCGATAAACCAACCGAATGAGATAGGTAGTTCTATCCATCGCCTGAAATGCCGAGTTCAATTAATGGAGGAGAGATAGATGAAACGATTATTATTAGCATCAGCAGTCTGCTTGCTAACTTCGACAACAGCCTTTGCTGGCGTTACCAATGAAGACATCGCCAACGACGACACGGTTACGTCTCAGATAGTAACCAATGGTATGGGGCGTCATTTGCAACGCTTTAGCCCATTAAAGAACATCAATAAAGACAATGTTAAAAATCTTGTGCCTGCGTGGGCTTTCTCTATGGGTGGAGAAAAACAGCGCGGTAATGAAGCACAGCCACTGATCTATGATGGCGTTATGTATGTTTCCGGATCTTACTCACGCATGTACGCGATTGATGTGAAGACCGGCGAAGAAATTTGGCAGTATGACGCACGCCTGCCGGAAGGTATTCTGCCATGTTGTGACGTAGTTAACCGTGGAGGTGCTATTTATGGTGACAACATTATCTTCGGTACGCTGGACGCACGTCTGGTTGCACTGAATCTGAAAACAGGTGATGTGGTCTGGAAAGACAAAATTGCTGACTACAAGGCAGGCTATTCCTATACAGCCGCACCACTGATCGTAAACGGCCTGGTTATCACCGGTAACTCCGGTGGCGAATTTGGTATTGTCGGTGAAGTTCAGGCCCGTAATGCCGAAACCGGCGAAATGGTTTGGACACGCCCGGTCATCGAAGGCCACATGGGTACACTCAAAGGCAAAGAAAGCACCATGACCGGCACACTCAATGCCACATGGCCCGGTGATTTATGGAAAACCGGCGGTGGTGCAACCTGGCTAGGTGGCTCATACGATGCTGACACTGATACCATTATATTTGGTGCTGGTAACCCTGCCCCCTGGAATTCATGGTTACGTGATGCCGGACAAGGCAATGATGGTAAGGGCGGTAAAGGTGACAATCTATACGCAGCTTCGCGTATCGGCATGGACCCGGCCACCGGTGAAATCAAGTGGCACTACCAAACGACACCACGTGAAGGCTGGGATTTTGACGGTGTAAACGAAGTAGTCGCTTTCCTCGATAAAGACGGCAATAAGCGTTACGCGACTGCAGATAGAAACGGCTTTTTCTATGTACTGGATCGCAAAGATGGTGCCTTTGTTTCGGCTTCACCTTTTGTTAAAAACATTACCTGGGCCAAAGGCATTGACGAAAAAACCGGTCGCCCTATCTTCAACGAAGAGAACCGTCCGGGCAATCCGGCTGATGCAGCAGATGGCGGCAAGGGTAAGGTAGTTTTCTCTGTGCCTTCATTCCTGGGTGGCAAAAACTGGATGCCGATGGCGCATAGCCCGGATACTGGTTTGTTCTACGTACCTTCAAACGAATGGGGCATGGACATCTGGAATGAGCCGGTCAGCTATAAAGAAGGTGCTGCTTATCTTGGCTCCGGCTTCACCATTAAGCCAATCTTTGAAGATTACATTGGCTCACTCAAAGCTATCGACCCTAATACGGGTGAAACGGTTTGGGAATACAAAAACGATGCACCATTATGGGCAGGCGTTATGGCAACAGCAGGCGACCTGGTCTTTACCGGTACACCTGAAGGTTATCTGAAAGCGTTTGATGCCAAGACGGGTGAAGAACTTTGGAAATTCCAAACCGGTTCTGGCGTTGTTGGCCAACCTGTCACCTGGGATCAGGACGGTGAGCAATTTGTTGCCGTGGCTTCAGGCTGGGGTGGCGCTGTACCACTTTGGGGTGGTGAAGTAGCTAAGAAAGTGAACTACCTGAATCAGGGTGGTTCGGTTTGGGTGTTTAAATTGCCTAAGATGTTATCCAGTAACTAAACTGATGTTGTAAGGACTAAAGATAACCCCTCCCCAGCCCTCCCCTTATCAAGGGAGGGAGCTTAACTCCGCTTCGCACAGAGGCTATAGGTAAGCGACTGGTTCTTCCCTTGATTCACACGTTTTGTAAAAACGTGGCTTAGGGAAGCTGGGAGGGGTTGCTTTTAAGCCCTCAAAAGAGACCAAGGAGACAATGACCAAAATAAAAACACCCACAAACGTAAACTGCAAAAATTGCAAAAACTTACGTATTCTACTTGTTGAAGACCATCCGCTGTTCTCTGATGCGCTAGCCATGACCATGAGCGAAATTTTTGACAGCCCGCACATTCAAACAGCTTCTAACCTATCCCTGTCACTCTCTTATTTGACCGACCCGCCTGATATTGTTGTACTAGACCTCAACCTGCCCGATGTCGACGGCATTGAAGGTTTAGTGAAAATTAAAAAACTTGCCCCCACCTCAAAAATCGTGGTGGTGTCTTCAATCTCAGATAACCGGGTGACCAGCCATGTGCTACGCTCCGGAGCTTGTGGGTTTGTACCGAAAGACTCGGCCCGAAAAGAATTGATACGGGCATTTCAATCCATTGCTGACGGGCATATTTACACACCCGAAGATTACGTCACGCCGCAGGATGATCAGTTTGATCATGAGGATCAGGAAATACTGAAAAAACTGAAGTCGTTGACACCACAACAAACGACCATCTTGGCATTGATTTGCCGGGGGAAACTCAACAAACAAATTGCATTTGACCTCTCAATAGCTGAAACTACAGTTAAAGCGCATCTCACAGCTATCATGCGAAAGTTGGGAGTTCGAAACCGCGTCCAAGCCGCTTTATTAGCAAATCAAGTAAGCTTTGCGACATTAACTGAAAAAGAAACTGCCCAAGAATCAAATGACTATCGGGACTTCAAAACTAGTTAAGTCAGTCTGCGTTGATCTCAACAAGGTCGACGATCCAGCTGCTGAAATTATAAAAAACCTGCCCGATTGTCACTATGCCTTCCTGATAGCGCTCGTCTCCCCCGAAGGCGACCTGAAAGCCATTTCCAGTACTCTACAAAAACAACCCAATATCGATCATGTCATTGGAGCACGCACAGCCGGAGAAATTTGCGCTACCGGTTATAGTGAATCAAAAGTCGTTGTACTTGGATTTCCGGCGTCTCACTTTCAATCAACGATACGGCTAATTTCCGAACTCAATAAAAAAAATGAAATACAACTTAGCCGGGATATTCTAAAAGAACGTCAGGCGCTGCAATCGGCATGTCCGGATTTTGAAAACGAATTTGCTTTTTTACTGGCAGACGGTTTATCAATGCGCGAAGAAACTTTAGTACTCGCAATATCCACTGCTCTAGGCTCAACACAACTTTTTGGTGGATCATCAGGCGATGGCCTAAGGTTTAAATCTGCACCTATCTCCTTCGACGGTGAGATCTATGAAAATGCCGCCGTTCTACTATTGGCCCGCAGTTGTTGTGAAATTAAAATTTTCCGGGAAGGTCACTTTGAGCCTTCAGAAAAGCGGCTCGTCGTCACTGGCGCTATTCCTGAAGAACGGTTAGTGACCGAAATTAATGCCGAATCTGCAGCCCCGGAATACGCGAGAATAGTTGGCATTGACCCGGAACAATTATCACCTTTTGTTTTTGCCTCCCACCCCATTGTCGTATCTGTGGGCGATCAACATCATGTACGAGCCATCCAGAAAGTAGAAGACAATCACCATCTACGTTTTTTCAGCTCCATCGACGAAGGCATGGTGCTGACCGTTGCTAAGCCATTGAATATAAGCGACCATCTCGAATCGGTGTTGGACAACTTAAACCAACCTGAAGAACCCGACCTGGTTTTTATCTGCGATTGCATATTAAGACGGCTTGAAGCAGAACAAAAAAATGAACTGGAACGCATGTCTGCACTGTTGAGCAAACATAGAGTTTATGGCTTCTCAACTTATGGTGAGCAGCACAATATGCTTCATGTCAATCAAACCTTAACTGGCATGGCTATTTACCCTCCCAAAGACGCATGACCGACATCTCGTTATCAGACAGCCTACTCAATACCGAAGATGACCTGGTGCGCGAAAACCAAAAACTTAAGCACATCGTCAGCAAGCTGATGACACGAGTGGAACAAGCAACAAACGATCGTTCTCCCGGCTATGTTCACTTTGAACGTACCATCGCGCTTGAGGAACAAATTCGCCTACGCACACAGCACCTTCAGGAAGCACTTGACGTACTGAATGTCACCAATGCGCAATTGAGCGAACGAACAAAAGAACTACGGGCAGCCAGAGATACGGCACAAATTGCCAACACATCAAAATCACGCTTTGTCGCCGCCGCAAGCCATGATCTACTCCAACCCGTCAATGCGGCTAAGCTGTTCATTAGCTCTCTCGAAAATACCCAGTTAGACGAACGGCAAGGTGTGCTGGTTGAGCGCATTTCCAAGAGCTTTCAGTCCGTTGAGACCATTCTTGGTGCCCTGCTCGATATTTCAAAACTTGATTCTGGTCAGGCAGCACTGAATATTTCTGAGTTTGGTATCCAGTCAGTATTAGATGGGATTCGCAACGAGTTTACGCCTCAGGCGCAGGATAAAGGCATCAGACTTGATGTCATTTTGTGCTCAGCCGAAGTGCGCTCTGATCCTGTTTATCTAAGAAGAATTTTGCAAAACCTGGTCGCGAACGCTATCCGCTACACCCAAAGTGGTCGTATCTTAGTGGGTGTTCGCCGTCGGAAATATTCTGTGGAGTTTCAAGTTTCCGATACTGGAATTGGGGTTGCCGAAGAGGAACAGGATAGAATTTTTGAAGAGTTTCACCGTATTGATAAACAACTGATTTCAGACAGCGCTATGGGCCTGGGATTAACCATCGTAAAGCGCGCCTGCGACATGCTGGGCCATGAATTAACTCTCAGGTCGACGCTTGCCAAGGGGTCAACTTTTACCGTTAGCGTCCCTTTTGCCAAGAAGAAAGTAAAAGCAAAGGTTGAGCAAGAGATAAGTTTTGATTCACCACCGTTACTTGAGAATGCCATTATCATGGTCGCCGAAAACGACCTTACGGTTGCAGAAGGCATGGAACATGTATTGGAGTCATGGGGAGCGACACCCGTCATTGTCACCGGCCTGGAACAGGCCTTTTCTCAAATTGAAGAACTCGATATTCTGCCGGATATTTTTCTGATCGATTATCACCTCGACAATATGGAGAATGGCTTAGGTTTTATCACCGGCATGCGCCAAAAATTTGGTGCAATTCGTAGCATTATACTCACAGCAGATCGCAACCCGGCCATTGTGAAGGAAGCCAACAAACAAGGCGTATTCGTTCGCTATAAGCCACTCGATATTCACGAGCTTCACAATCTCATTGCCAACCTCATCAGCCCGTCCTCGTAGGTAAATCCAAGGTCTATTAGACCATGGTCTAATAGAAGCCACCCACCTGTTTTTCTTATGATGATATATTAAACCAACCTTTATCCAGGCTGTTTCTACCATGACCAACGATGGTTAACAGTAACTTTCAGTAAATCCAGAGGAGGAAATGAAGGATGCAAAGGTCACTTGATATTGATCCGGGTAAGTGCACGGGCTGTCTGCAATGCGAAATGGCGTGCTCTTACGAACTTGAGGGTGTTTTCAACCCGGCACACTCACGTATTAAAGTTTTTACCTTCCATGATGAAGGGCGTTATGTCCCTTATACCTGTACTCAGTGCGATGAAGCATGGTGTATGCAGGCCTGCCCTGTGGATGCCATTGTTATCAATGCTGAAACCGGCTCCAAAGATATTATTAATGATCGCTGCGTAGGCTGTAAGGTCTGCACCATTGCCTGCCCGTTCGGCACCGTTAATTACAATACCAGCACCGGTAAAGTCATTAAGTGCGACCTGTGCGGCGGTGATCCACAGTGTGTTGAAGCGTGCCCGACTCAGGCGATTACTTATGTTGATGCTAATGCCACCGGCCTGGATCGTATGCGCCAGTGGGCAGCAAAAACTGATTCACAACCCGCAACCGCTTAAGGAGGATATGACATGGCATGGACTAAAAAAATTCTACGCGTCAATCTGACCGAAGGAACCGTAAACGCTGAGCCTTTGAATATGGAATGGGCGCAGGACTACCTGGGCCAACGCGGCCTCGCAACACGCTATTTTGTGGATGAAGTAGATGCGAATGTAGACGCACTCAGCCCTGAGAATAAAATGATTATGGCGACCGGCCCGTTGACCGGCACCATGGCTTCAACGGGTGGTCGTTATTCAGTTATCTGTAAAAGCCCGCTAACCGGCGTGATGGCTTGCTCCAATTCCGGTGGTTTCATCGGTGCGGAAATCAAAAACGCTGGCTGGGATATGGTGATTTTTGAAGGTAAATCTGCAACACCGGTTTACCTGCACATTGAAAATGACAAAGCCGAGCTGATACCGGCGGATGATCTGTGGGGCAAGTCCGTCTGGGAAACTGACGAACTGCTGCACCAGAAACATCAGGACCCACAACTGCGTATTGCTGCGGTGGGGCGTTCTGCTGAACAGGGTTGCCTGTACGCGGCGATTGTCAACGACTTACACCGTGCGGCGGGACGCTCCGGCGTGGGTACTGTTATGGCTTCCAAAAACCTTAAAGCTGTTGCGGTGCGTGGCACGATCGGTGTCAGCGCCAGCAGCATGAAAGACCCGGCGCGCTTTATGAAAGAAGCCGCTGAGCAGAAAAAAGTATTGGCTGACAATGCAGTGACCGGACAGGGTTTGCCTACTTATGGCACCCAGGTATTGATGAACGTTATCAACGA
>CALHAO010000457.1 GCA_937931765.1 uncultured Thiotrichaceae bacterium | reverse complement strand
GCGGTTGATTTTGCTTGTGGTTATGGCGGTGGTCTGACACGTATGAAAGAGCATGGTAATGTTCTGATTACGGGTGAAGAGAAAGAAGAGCTGGGTATTCTGGTATTTGATGTAACTTCTGTTACAGCTGATTATGCAGCTGAAAATGAAGAGCAGTTAGCTAAGTTCTTATCAATCACTGCAGCTGCAAACGAGAAGTGGAATGCTGACCGTGACCCGAAAATGCTGGAAGTGATTGCTAAGCAATCTGGTATGGATCTGAAGGATGCTGAGAAAGCTATTTCAACCATGAGCTTCCCTGATGCGGAAGAACAGTTGTCTGAAAAATGGTTAGGTGGCGGCGTGCAAACCTTTATGAAAGGTGTGGCTGATGTGTTTGTTGAAGCGAAAAGCATCGATAAAGCACTGCCGAACTATGATAGTTCTGTGAACAGTGAGCCATTGGCTGCTGCGTCTAAGTAACTTTTGTAAAAACTATCCATATAGCATAACGCAGGGCTAGGTTTCTCCTGGCTCTGTGTTGTGTTCCCACAATCTTGTAGTGTACTAAGGGGCTGCCATGTCCAGATTGTTGATCGACGATATTTCCATGAGATTCTACCTGCCTGATGATACGTTTATCCAGGCACTCGAAAACGTTACCCTTGAATTAAAATCCGGTGAATTGATGAGCGTGTTGGGGCCTTCTGGCTGTGGCAAAACAACATTGCTCAATATTGTTGCCGGATTTCTCGCGCCTACTGAAGGCAAAATTGTCCTGAATGATAAGGTTGTTACCGGGCCTAATGCTGAGCGCGGTATGGTATTTCAACAGGGCGCTTTATTTGAATGGATGAGTGTGCGGGACAATGTCAGCTTTGGCCCTCGGATGAAGGGGCAGTCAGCTAACGAATACACAGAAAATGTTGATCATCTATTAAATGTCGTAGGCCTTTCAGACTTTAAAGAAAAAGCAGTCTATGAGTTATCCGGTGGCATGCAGCAGCGTGTTGCATTAGCACGTTGTCTGGCTAATGACCCTGATGTTATTTTGATGGATGAGCCTTTGGGCGCACTGGATGCTTTGACGCGGGAAAAAATGCAAGGCTTAGTGTTGAAGCTTTGGAAAGAGACGGGCAAGACCATTATCCTGATTACTCACTCGGTGGAAGAAGCCTTATTATTAGGTGAGCGACTATTGGTGATGGCACCACGGCCAGGGCGAATCCATAAAGAATATCGGTTACCGTTTGCTGATATGGGTGTTGATGCTGACTTACGCGAAGTGAAAAAGCACCCGGATTATAACCTCAAGCGTGAAGAAATACTGACGATGATTTGGGATATGGAAGAAGAAATCATGGGAAGTAAAGAGGAGGAAAAGTCATGACCGTACTCGCTATCTATATTGCTATATTTATTGCTGCCTTTGTCGTTGTTCGTTTAATTGTTAAGGGCATTCGGGGGGCGCGTAAAGATTACACTTCGCTTAAGACAGTGACTTTTGGTGATGAGAGCACTGTTAAACCGGATCGTTGGGCTAGTGTTTTATCAGTGCTGACTATCTTTCTGTTATGGGGTGCTTTCACTGGTTCTAAATGGGTGCCGGTTCATGCGCCCGGCCCGTTTGTAGGTGATACTTCGTTCACTTACACCATGGAAGATAAAGACGGCGCGCGAGATGATGCTACGGTCTATGTGCGTGTCTCTAAGAAAGATGAGGTAGTTGAAGATATTACGGCTGAACCTGGTGACGGTTTTGCTAAAGATGATGCTGTGATGATAGACGCATGGCGTTCAAAGCTGATCAGAATCGATAAGAATGATGAGGTTTCCCGTAAAGACGGTGCTAAAATTGTTGCTGTTAACGGACAGGCTATTGAGCCGAATGGTGCTGTGCTAACTGAAAACGGCAGGGCTGCTTTAACGGCTAAAGGTTCATTGAACTTTGCGCCTGACAAGGGTATGCAGATGGAGCCTATCTGGCTACCTTCACCTGAGGCAGTGGTTTCCCGTATTGGTGAAATTTCACAAGAAGGTTATCAAAATTTCACCTTGTTGGAACATTTGGGCTGGTCGTTGTTTCGCGTTATTTTGGGCTTTGTATTGGGTGCATTGATTGGTATTCCACTGGGTTATGCGATGGGCTTGAGTGATTGGTTCCGTGGTTGGTTTGATCCTATTGTTGAATTTATGCGCCCTGTACCGCCACTGGCATTAATTCCATTGGTTATCATTTGGGCCGGTATCGGTGAAGTGGGTAAGGTTATATTACTCTTTCTCGCTGCACTGTGGATTATGGCGATTGCAGCACGGGCCGGTGTCTCCGGGGTGCGAATTACCAAGGTTCACGCAGCTTATTCATTAGGTGCCAGTAAATGGCAGCTGATGCGGCATGTTATTATTCCTAACTCATTACCCGAAATATTCACTGGTGCACGTGTGGCGATGGGTGTTTGTTGGGGAACGGTTGTGGCGGCAGAATTAGTGGCGGCTGAGAAAGGTGCCGGTATGATGATTATGGTGGCTTCACGTTTTCAGCTGACTGATATTGTACTGATGGGTATTATCCTGATTGGTGTGATTGGTTATGCGATTGATATTCTGATGCGTAAAGCTGAAGACCGTCTGGTGCCGTGGAAAGGTAAGGCTTAAATAGCTCTGGTTTTTTATAGTTGTTTTACTCCTGTGCCCGGACTTGTCCGGGCTTTTTTTGGTTGCTATCCGTTGTTTTGATCCTGATAGATGGCGCTATTTTTTTAATCACTTGGTGCTCAGCTTTATCAATGAGTACGCCACATTCTAAGTAGCCTGTGGCACAGCCGGAACCATCACTTCTCTGCTGCCGGTTTCCCGGATCGCCTGTTTGCCACGCCCGGTCATGTCCGTCATAAAAGCGAACTGATCGCGCATGTCAAAAGGATAGGCTTTCAGCTTATAGTGTGTGCCCCAGGGTTCCTGAGCGATGACCACTAACACGGGTTTTTTGTATTCCAGATAAGCGCTGGTGAGGGCGACTTCTTCCAGCACAGCACGCACTACACCAGTGTCATGAGTGGGTTCAAGATAAAAATTCACCACACACATCAGCGTTTTGGCACCATCATTTGAATTCAGAATGTTATTTGACCAAAGCCGGTCATGTGGAATAGTGACGACATCATCAGCAGGGGTGACTATTTCCAGGCTACGCATACCCACCGAACGTACCTCGCCGTAATCGCCGTCGATCTTCACCCAGTCACCGGGCCGGTAAGGTTTTTCGAAGATGGCCACCACTCCGGCAATAATTGAACTGACGTAGTCCTTAAAGGCAAAACCAATGGCGACACTGGCACCTCCGGCAATCACCAGAAAGTTCTGGAAGGTAATGTTGAATATTAACGGGATAATCCAGAGTGCTGCACCGGTCAATACAAACAAGCGGATGATCGGTACTGCGCCTAATAAATAGAGTCTGAGCTGGCTTGGCCCGCGTGCTGCTAAATAAGGCAGTATTTTGCGAATGACATAAATGAGTATCCAGGACGAGGCGATAATGGCTGCAATTTCAAAAAAACTAATATCCTGAAAGTTATGCAGTAATTTACTGGCTTTTACCTGTCCTGTTTCGACCATTGATTGTGCCATGTTTACATTACTCCTAACGGGAAACCAGAGGCTGCCAAGCCCTCTCTGATGGCTGGGTAAGCCTGTGGTTTACAGCTCAAAACGCCTTGTTTTTGGGTAATAATTCCAGCCCGTTTCAATAAAGGTACAGCGTTCAAGGGCCTTATGTCAGGCAATACCTGAACCAGGTGCTCAGCGGTAATCTCGTTATGAATCAGGATGGCATGCAGCACCAGTAGTGCCAGACCTTTTTCAGAATTAGGCAGTACAAACTCCTGCAATGCAGCCACCCATAGCGTTTGCTGATCAACATCATTTATGGATGCAGCGCCACCTTCCTCGTTGTCAGTTTGCTCAGTGTCATCAATATCGTCCACTTC
>CALHAO010000456.1 GCA_937931765.1 uncultured Thiotrichaceae bacterium | reverse complement strand
ATTGAGGCGTTTGTCGCGGATCGTTTGCTGGAAGCGGTGTGGCGTGAGGCGCTGTGGTTGGTGAAGGATGAGATCGCTACCACGCAGGAAATTGATGACATTATGCGCTTTGGTTTTGGCTTACGCTGGGCGCAGATGGGTTTGTTTGAGACTTACCGGATAGCCGGTGGCGAAGCGGGGATGCGCCACTTTATGGAACAGTTCGGGCCGTGTCTGACTTGGCCGTGGACTAAGTTAATGGATGTGCCGGAATTTAATGATGAGCTGGTCGATATGATTGCTCATCAGTCTGATGCGCAATCCGGTCACCATACTATCCGTGAGCTGGAGCGGATTCGGGATAATAATCTGATCGGGATTATGCAGGCGCTGAAAACCAATGACTGGGGAGCGGGGCAGGTACTCGCTGATTATGAAAAGCAGCGTTATGCCGCATTGAGTGTTGAAACGCAGCAGACTGAAGTGGATTATAGTCAGCCGATTCGTACGGTGGCGATGACGGTGCCGACGGATTGGACGGATTATAATGGCCACATGAATGAGAGTCGTTATCTGGAATGTTTTTCGCAGGCGACGGATGCGTTTATGCGCTTGATTGGTGCGGATGCGGATTATATTGCAGGAGGGCATTCTTATTTTACGGTGGAGACGCATATCCGGCATTTGGATGAGGTGTCTGCGTTGCAGCCGGTTTATGCCACGACTCAGGTGTTGGGTGGGACAGGTAAGAAATTGCACCTGTTTAATCGTTTGTTCCATGAGGATGGTCGGTTATTGGCGACGGGTGAGCACATGTTGTTGCATGTGAGTCTGGAAACGCGGGGTTCTTGTTTGCCGTTGGTTGATGTGGCGGAGAAGCTGGCTGGGATTGTTGCGGCTCAGGGCGTGTTGGATGTGCCTGAGGGGGCTGGTCGGGCTATTGGGTAGTTTGTGCTCTATTTATTGCGGCATAATGACCACTCATGCACTTCTTACTTAATTGTTGAGGTTTATTGCTATAATACAGGCTATGCGACGAGTACGCTAAATGAGATTAACGGCGAGTTGTAGAACTCCCTACGAAATTGATTATAAAATATACTGTTTTAGTATTAATTAGAAAAGGAGAAAGTCAATTATGAGTGTTAAATTGAATGTTCCACTAGTTGCGCAGCAGCGTAGTATGTCTTGTTGGTATGCTTCTGTTTGCATGGTTGCCTACTTTCGTGAGGCTGGCCCACGTTTGGGTCTCCCCGATAAATGGAATGCAAACACTGGCATCAATCTGAAAGATTTTATAAAGTTGGCACAAGCTGAAGGTCTGGTATCTATAAAGTCTCCAGTATCAAACTTAACCGAGCAGCAGCTTGAAACATTTTTAAGAAATAATGGCCCTATTTGGTGTGCAGGTAAGTGGGATGGTGCGCCACATATAGTCGTTTTGACGGGTGTAGAAAAGGGTAAAGTCTATATCAATGATCCAAGTCCTGTTAAAGGGAAAAGAATAGAAACATTGGCCTGGTTTAATCAGAAACTGGATAAACATGTACAAAATTGCATGATGTATAAGCCACGTTCATAAAGGTGCTATCTGATAAATGAAGCTTCAGTTGGCTTTTGGCTATTTTTGGCATAAAAGCCCCTGAGCTACTACGCCGTTAGTTACGCTCCGATATAAACAGACTTTAACCCAAGATACTCACTAAAAGGCGCAAAATCACGATCGGAATAAAGCAGTTCAAGCCCTTGATCAATACAAAAAGAGGCGATAATCACATCATTCGTTTTACGAACAGTAATGCCCTTTTTCCGTAAAAAGCGGTAATTCTCAGCACATTTGAAGGCCATCCCCTGCTCAAACATTGAATACTGATCGAGCAATGACAGCTCGGTTTTAACCTTTTTGTATTCCTGATCGTCTCTGAAGCCTTGAAGTATTTCCAGAAAAATCAGGTCACCCATAGCTAAAATCCCTTCACTAAGGGCATCATCAAGCAGGTTCGTTTGAGGACTAATGCGACCATTGAGGTAGTCTATCCAAACACTGGTATCCGCCAGGATCATTCGTTACTTCTCATTTCATCCAAGTCACCTTCCCAAGTGACTTTACCTCTGAGGCTGCGTATTGATTGTTGTTTCTTTAGTTTAACAAGCAACTTAAGACCTTGCTCTACAACATCTTTTTTGGTTTTTAAACCAGTTGATTTTAATGCCTGATCCATCAAAGCATCATCAATGACTATGTTTGTTCGCATATTTTACCTGTGTGTATGTTGGTGTTTAATATACACACTGTAAGACTAATAGAAGGGCATAGCAAATTTTTACATATGTTGTGGGTTGCGGCTTTGGTATATTCAATGCTTATTGAGAACAGGGGTGTTCAGTCCATGAAGCCACTATGTGAGGTGCCAGTGTCAGTAGCTGAAGAAAAATGGTATACGCGACCAATTTTCTCTGTATCTAGTGTTGAGAAGGCTCTGCAACACTACTGTGGTTTACTTGGCTTCGTACAAACCTGGAAGTATGAAGAAGGCGCGAGTACTCTTGTTACACAGGTTTGCAGAGGTGAATTCGAACTGATTATTGCGGGCAACCTTGATCGGGTTGGTGCAGGCAGGGTGTTCATTTCATTAAATGACAAAGAGATGAGTAGCCTCAGCAATCAAATTGCGGAAAATCACATCGCAATAGAACATATTCACTGGGGATATCCTGCAATTCGAATATGCGATCCAGATGGTAACGAGATGATATTACCTCAAGAGTCTGAGAGCTAACTATTGGAGTCTGAGAGCTAACTATTGGAGCCTGAATTGAGTAATATTAAAATCCATCAATTTACAGAGAGTGACTGGGCTACCTACAAGTCAATCCGTTTAGCGTCACTCAACGATTCTCCGGAGTCTTTCGGGTCAACGTATGAGAGAGAAGCTGCATTTTCCATAGATGAATGGAAGTCTCGTATAAACCCTGGAAATGGCATTGCACACGTTTTGCCGCTAGTAGCTAAAATTGAACAAGCGTCTGTTGGCCTGGCTTCGGGCGTAGTGCATGAACCTGATTGTGTTCATGTGTACCAGATGTGGGTTTCTCCGGAATACCGGGGGCGTGGCGTTGGACAAGCGTTGCTGAATCAAATCAGGTCGTGGGCGCAAGAGTTACAGTTAAGCTCCTTATTTCTGGCGGTCACTACAACTAACATAGCAGCAATAAATATGTATACGTCATTTGGTTTTGTTCCATATGGCGAGTTAGAGCCGCTTAGAAAGGGTTCGCAATTAACAGTTCAGTCAATGGTATTGAAGTTAAAGTGAAGAACTTTAGCGTGCAGCATCTATGAAACCACTATGGCTAACCGCCGCCCCACTGATATTCCTCTTCCTATGGTCAGGTGGTTACGCTACCGCAAAGGTTGGCCTGCAATATTCTGGCCCTATGGCGCTGCTGGTCATTCGATTTTCCATCGTCGTGATACTCATGGTGCTGGCCTTCCTGGTTATCCGGCCACCTCTGCCCAAGCGCCGCATCGATTGGGCGCACCTAGCCGTAGTGGGTTTTCTGTTGCAGGCGGTCTACTTCGGCCTAAGCTATATCGCCTTTTCCAGTGGTGTCGGCGCAGGAACGCTAGCGCTGATTATGTCATTACAACCCATATTAGTCGGCGTAACCGCACCTCGTTGGGCAGGCGAAATTATTGGCTGGCAGCGTTGGGCCGGTCTAGGATTAGGGTTGGTTGGAACAGCAATTGTTATCACGGCACGGGCTTCGATTGAGCCGCCGTCACTGCTTGGATTCTCCTGTGCCATTTTAGCGCTGGGTGGCATTACTATGGCTTCCTTATGGGAAAAACGCTTTGGTTTATCACATCATCCTATCACTTCAAATCTTGTTGGTTACAGCGCCGGATTGCTGGGTGTTTTACCTTTCGCATTTCTGTTGGAATCTGCGCCGGGTAGCTGGAATATCCTCGCAGGTGTTAGCTGGACATGGGAGTTTTTAGCAGCGGTGGCTTATCTAGTGATTGGCAATTCGGTGATTGCGGTGGGTTTGTTGTTAGCAATGATTCGGGCGGGCGAAGTCAGCCGTGTATCGGCCTTATTTTTTCTGGTGCCACCGCTGGCCGCATTAATCGCCTGGTTGCTGATCGGTGAAGTCATTCCGGTGTTAGCGTGGCCGGGCATTCTTATTGCGGCGACTGGGGTGTATATAGCGACAAAGAACTGATGGTTCTGAGCGCATGTCTGTGTAGCTCACCATCGAGGCCTTCTTGAGTTAAGCTCATATAATGTCCTAAAGTCACTTTTGTATTGACAGATTGCTGAGTGCAAGTCATTATAACTTTAAGTGACCTAAAGACAATAAAAGGATAAGCATTATGTTTGGCATTAAATATTACAAAGCAGACGCCTCAACGTTTGTCATCAAAACCATCGGAGGCAAAGTGCGTCGACAGGGCAAAGGGCTCAGTTTTTTCTATAACGCCGCAACAACTTCTATCGCTGCAATTCCGGTCAGTGTGCAGGAAGCACCCTTCATTTTTAATTTGCAAACCGCAGATTTTCAATCGATTACGGTGCAGGGGCAGTTGAGCTTTCAGGTGGCTGATCCGGTGAAAATGGCGGGGATGCTTAACTTTACGCTGGCGCAGGACGGGGTTTCCTGGGTATCAGAAGATCCTTTAAAGCTGGCGGACAGGGTGATCCGCGTGGTGGAAGCAGTGGTTCACAATCAGGTGGAAGCGGCTTCTTTGCGTGATGCTTTACGAATTGGCCAGAAACTGGTCGTGCTGTTAAATCAATTATGCGTTGAGAATGTGGCGCTGGATGCGATGGGTATTGCTTTGTTGGATGTGACGATTGCGGCGGTAAAACCCACACCGCAGACCAGTAAGGCGTTGGAAGCTGAGGCGCGGGAGGCGATTCTGAAAGAGGCGGATGATGCGGTGTATGCGCGGCGTAAGTCAGCAGTGGAACAGGAGCGCATGATTAAGGATGCGGAGCTGGAAACTGAGTTGTCGATTCAGCAGAAAGAGCAGGAAATCGAGCAGTCACGCATCGAAAACGAGCGGACTTTATTGCGTGCGACGACTGAGACAGAACGCGAGCGTTTGCAGGCCAGTATTGAGGCGGAGCAGCAGCGTGGCGCGTTGGTGGCGCTGGAAGTTGAGAATAAACGCCAGGAGGCGGATGCTGAGGCTTACGCGATTTCGGGGCGGATGACGGCGTTCCGGGAATTGCCGGTGGAGAATCTTAAAGCGATGGCGCTGGCGAGTATGCAACCTGAGCAGTTAATGGCGGTGGCCTTTGATTCGCTGGCGCAGAATGCCGGTAAGATTGGTGAGTTGACGATTACGCCGGACTTGTTTGGACAGATGTTGAAAAAAGGTGGCCGGGCGTGAAAAAAAATACTCAGCACCGGTTTATTTTAGTCACCCGCAAAACCCGGATGCAGGAGTTAATTGAGCGTTTTAATACCTGGCCACAGGCACGGTTTTATCTGGAGCATAATCAGGTTGATGCACAGGATTATCTGGATGAGCATGATGTTTATCAGCAGCGTTTACAACAAGCTGAGCGGATTTTAAAACAGCTCGGACGCTTTCAGCAGTTGGAACGTGGTTTGTTACCGAATTACCAGTTTGGGCAGGACGATATTGTGGTGGTGATTGGTCAGGATGGTCTGGTGGCCAATACGCTGAAGTATTTACAGGGC
>CALHAO010000455.1 GCA_937931765.1 uncultured Thiotrichaceae bacterium | reverse complement strand
TTATCCACCATTGACTTAACCGTAGCATATTCCATATAAACCGGCGCAATTTTAGCAACCGTAACCAATATAAAAACAACTACTGCAGCTAACACCATCCAGCTGGCAAAGCTGGCTCCTTTTTGTTTTTTCATCATAAGTACTCCATTATTTTTATTAATTATTTAGCGTGAAAGCCGAAGGCTTCCACGCTTGGGGTGAAATTTCTTCATGGTGGTGCTGTAGTCAAAACAATGAATTAATCAATCGTGCCGATGCGTGAGAAATTCACACCATCACCGTTCCAATTGAAATGTAGCCAGACCAACAACGCTTTACCTACCAAGTTTTCTTCCGGCACTAATCCCCACATACGGCCATCATTACTCATATCACGGTTATCACCCATGACAAAGTATTTACCTTCAGGCACTTCAATTTCACCCGTACGACCGCCCGTTCCCGGCACAACCAGCATATCATGCTGAGTTTCACCCAGTTTTTCCCTTAGACGAAAGGTGGGGCGAATGACATTGTGCTGATCCCGCGCCTCATAATCACCGACAGCTTCGCGCTCAACAGCTACACCATTGATGTACAACTCTTTATTGTCCCAGCGTACTTTGTCACCCGGCACACCCACCAAACGCTTGATGTAATCCACCTTCGGGTTCTGTGGATAACGGAAAACAACCACATCACCGGCTACCGGCTTACCCACTTCAAAGATTTTCTGGTGCGTAACAGGCAAGCGCACACCATAAGAAAACTTATTCACCAGAATAAAATCACCGATTTCCAGCGTCGGCAACATAGAACCGGAAGGAATACGGAATGGCTCAGCAACAAATGAACGCAAGAACAAAACGATCAGTAATACCGGGAAAAATGAACGGGCATATTCTACCGGCCATGGCTCTTCTTTTGTTTCAGCGCGGCCCCGCGTAAATATCCAGTATAAAAACCAGATGACTCCGCTGACAGCAGTCGCGATGACCAACCAAAACTCCAAATCAAAATCCATTAAATTATCCCTTATTTATCACTGACTTTAAGTACGGCCAAAAAAGCTTCCTGTGGAATTTCGACACTACCTACCTGCTTCATTCTTTTCTTACCAGCTTTCTGTTTTTCCAGCAGCTTGCGTTTACGGCTAACATCGCCACCATAACACTTGGCTAATACATTCTTACGCATCGCCTTAACCGTCGTCCGGGCAATAATATGCGCACCAATAGCTGCCTGGATAGCCACTTCAAACATTTGACGCGGAATCAGCTCTTTCATTTTTTCTGTTAATGAGCGACCACGCTGTTGTGAAAAGTCCTTATGCACCATTAATGCCAGCGCATCCACCTTCTCACCATTGATCAGAATATCAACCCGCACCATCGGTGCTGCTTCAAAGCGATCCAGCTCATAATCAAACGAGGCATAACCACGACTCACTGATTTCAGACGATCAAAGAAATCCAGCACCACTTCACTCAACGGCAAATCGTAAGTCAGTGTGACCTGATTACCCAGATACTGCATTTCCTTTTGCACACCGCGCTTTTCAATACACAAGGTAATGACATTACCAACGTACTCTTGCGGCACCAGAATATTGCCACGAATAATAGGTTCGCGAATTTCACTGATTTTATTAATAGCAGGTAAATCAGCGGGGTTGTGAATATGTGTTACCGCACCATCCGTCGTCTCAACTTCATAGATAACGGTGGGTGCTGTGGTGATCAGATCCAGATTGTATTCACGCTCCAGTCTTTCCTGAACAATCTCCATATGCAACATGCCCAGGAAGCCACAACGGAAACCAAAACCCAGCGCCTGAGACACTTCTGGCTCGTAATACAATGAGGAATCATTCAGATTTAGTTTCTGCAATGCATCACGGAAATCTTCATATTGATCAGCTTCAACCGGGAAAATACCGGCGAACACCCGAGGCTGCACTTCCTTAAAACCAGGTAATGCTTCCGTGGCGGGATTGACTGTATTCGTAAAAGTATCGCCGACTTTAGCCGCATCAATTTCCTTGATACCCGCGATCAGAAAGCCTACTTCACCGGCTCGCAAAACATCTTTATCTACCTGCTTAGGTGTATAGATACCTACACGCTCAACCTGAAAATCACGGTTGTTAGACATCGCACGAATTTTTTGTTTTTTGCGCAACTCACCGTCGATAACCCGCACCAGCGAAACAACGCCAACGTAGTTATCAAACCATGAGTCAATAATAAGTGCTTTCAGTGGTGCATCAGGATTACCCACCGGTGGCGGAATACGCTGAACCAATTGCTCCAGCAAATCTTCAACACCAATACCAGATTTTGCACTGACCTCAATCGCCTCGGAGGCATCAAGACCAATGATTTCCTCGATTTCATTTTTTACCCGCTCAGGGTCAGCCGCCGGTAAATCGATTTTATTCAGCACCGGAACCACTTCCAGATCCAAATCAATGGCGGTGTAACAATTAGCGACACTCTGTGCCTCCACCCCTTGAGAGGCATCAACAATCAGTAGCGCACCTTCACAGGCAGATAAAGAGCGTGACACCTCATAAGAGAAGTCCACATGCCCTGGTGTATCAATAAAATTCAGTTGATAGACCACGCCATCTTTCGCTTTATAATCCAGCGAAACACTCTGTGCTTTAATCGTGATGCCACGCTCACGTTCCAGATCCATAGAATCCAGCACCTGAGCATTCATTTCACGATCAGCCAAGCCACCACAAACCTGAATAAAGCGGTCGGATAAGGTGGATTTGCCGTGATCAATGTGCGCAATAATCGAAAAATTTCTTATATTCGGATTTACTTCAGCCATTCTCTATCGCTTGTCTTAGCATGTCTTCTTCGAAAAAGTGGTAACACACAACTTCACCACCCAAGGCCACAACCGGCACATCAACATCGTATCGCTTGCGTAACTGCTCATTTTTATCGATGTCTACCAATTCAAATTCGAAGGCCAGTTCACTTTGCAATAAACGCAAAGAGGCTGTCATTTCATCACACAAATGACAGCCCACGCGATGATACACGGTTAGTAAAATTTTTGCCTGCTTATTCAACTTTCAGCGCAATAAAACGCGCATCCCCATCACGGTGTACCAACGCAGCCACTGTGCCACCCTCAGGGAGATCACCGGCCAGCTCAGCAAATTGCTCTGCTGAGTCTACCTGGCGGTTATTCAGCATACTGAT
>CALHAO010000454.1 GCA_937931765.1 uncultured Thiotrichaceae bacterium | reverse complement strand
CTGAGTGATGATGCGGTTGCGATCATTAATGCTGACGATGACTATGCTGATTATTGGCGTGAATTGAATACACAGCGTCGGGTGATCAGCTTTGGCATGGATGACGCGGCTGCGGATGTAAAAGGCGTAAGTGGCAATAATGGTCTATTGTTGGTGGGATTTGAAGAGCAGAGTATCGAAGTAAACTTGCCCTTATTGGGTAAGCACAACGCGATGAATGCGTTGGCTGCGGTTGCGGCTGTTTTGCCGTTGGGTATTAAGTTGGAAGCTGTGAAAGCCGGGCTTGAAAAATTACAACCGGTTCAAGGGCGCTTGTGCCCGTTACGTGGTTCAGGTGGGGAATTAATAATAGATGACACCTATAACGCTAATCCAAGCTCTGCGCTGGCTGCGATACGGGTGTTAGCACAACAAAATGGACGGACGTTGCTGGTGCTAGGCGATATGGGTGAGTTGGGTGTGGACGGCATGGATATGCATGCTGAGATAGGGCGGCAGGCTGCGCTGTTGGGTATTGATGCTTTATATGGTGTCGGTGAAATGAGTGTTGCGGCTTGTGATGCCTTTGGTGCAGGTGCTGTTGCCTGCCATGATATGGATGAATTATTGAAGTCACTGAATACGTTGCAATTAAATGAGAATAATAGTGTATTGGTGAAGGGTTCTCGTAGCGCACGTATGGAGCGTGTGGTGGATGCTCTGATAAAACAGGAGGTAGCTGCCTGATGCTAGTTCTGTTATTTGATTATCTGAGTCAGTTTTATAGCGGTTTTAATGTGTTTCAGTACCTGACACTCCGGGCGATCATGGGTGTAGTTACCGCGCTGTGTATTTCGCTGTGGTTCGGGCCGGGGATGATCCGAACATTGACTCAATTTAAGATCGGGCAGTATATCCGTGAAGAGGGGCCAGAAAGCCATCTGGTGAAAGCTGGCACACCCACTATGGGTGGTGTGCTGATCCTAATAGCTATCCTCGCGTCAACATTGCTGTGGGCTGATCTGAGTAACCGTTATACATGGGTGGTCATGGCTGTGACTGCTGGATTCGGTTTTATAGGTGGGCTTGATGACTATCTGAAATTGAAGCGGCAGCAAAGTATGGGCCTGACTGCTAGGCAGAAATACATTGGTTTGAGCCTTGTGGGTTTTCTGACTGCTTTTTATCTGTTCTTATCAGCGCCCTCAGCGACAGAGACTACGCTTTATCTGCCAATTTTTAAAGAAGCACATATTAATCTGGGTTGGTTGTTTATCCCGTGGGTTTACATCGTGATTGTGGGTGCAAGTAACGCGGTTAATCTGACGGATGGCCTAGATGGTCTGGCGATTATGCCAACGATTCTGGTCGCTGGTGGTTTGGGTATTTTTGCCTATGTGAGTGGTCATGCTGTGATTGCCGATTATTTGGGCGTGCCAAAGGTCACTGGTGTAGGTGAGGTTGTTATCTTTTGTGGTGCTATTTTTGGCGCTGGTTTGGGTTTTCTCTGGTTTAATTCTTATCCGGCCCAGGTTTTTATGGGTGACGTCGGTGCGTTGGGTTTAGGTGCTGCGCTGGGCATTATTGCCGTTGTGGTGCGTCAGGAAATTGTGCTGGCCATTATGGGTGGTGTGTTTGTACTGGAGGCCTTATCGGTGATTTTGCAGGTGGGTTATTTCAAAGCAAGTGGCGGTAAGCGGATTTTCCGTATGGCACCGTTGCATCATCACTATGAAAAGAAGGGCTGGCCTGAGCCTAAGGTGATTGTTCGTTTTTGGATCATTACGGTGGTATTGGTAATGATCGGCTTAGCTACGTTGAAGGTGCGTTAAGTAGATGACTGTTAAGGCTCACAATTTGGAAATGCTGGTCGTTGGCCTCGGGCCAACTGGTCTTTCTGTTGCCCGTTATTTGGGGCGGCAGGGGATTGCATTTGCGGTGACTGACAGTCGTACTAACCCGCCTGGTATGGAAGATTTGCAGCGTGAATTCCCCGAAGCGCCCTGCGATTTTGGTGGTTTTCATGAAGCTTTTTTTGCACCGGCAAAATGTTTGGTGGTGAGTCCGGGCGTGGCTGTCAGCACACCAGTGATTAAGACTGCCCGTGAGCGCGGTGCAGAGATTATTGGTGACGTAGAGTTATTTGTGCATGCAGCGCAAGCACCAATTATTGCCATCACCGGCTCCAACGGCAAAAGCAGCGTTACCAAGCTGGTCGAGTTGATGGCTCACAAAGCCGGAATGAGCTGTTATGCGATTGGTAATATTGGTCGCTTCGTGATGGATGTGTTGACTGATCCGGTGCCTGATTTGTATGTCATGGAGTTATCCAGTTTTCAGTTGGAGACTACGCAATCTTTGCATGCGGTTTCTGCCACGGTGTTGAATGTCTGTGAAGATCACTTGGATCGTTATCACAGTTTTGCGGCTTATGCAGAGTCAAAAGCTGGTATTTTCCGGAACTGTGCGAATCCTGTACTTAACCGGGAAGATGCGGTCGTTATGCAAATGGCTGATTCTGATGACTTTGGTGGTGCAGTAACTACCTTCGGGGCAGATGTGCCTGC
>CALHAO010000453.1 GCA_937931765.1 uncultured Thiotrichaceae bacterium | reverse complement strand
ACCGAAAAAGCCAGCTCAGTTCCGCCAACTGGTGAACAAGTTATATGATGAAGTACAAGGCGGTAGCAATATTGCCATTCATTGTTACGCCGGAATAGGCCGCACGGGTTTGCTAGCGGGTGGCCTGTTGATTACCGAAGGACTATCAGTGAATGCGGCTGTTGAAATAATGTCTGATGCCCGTGGCCGCAATATGCCGCAGACTCAGGATCAGTATGAATACCTGATGGACTTCGCCTCCGGTGAAGAAGATCTGGAAATCGAGCCACCCAAAAGCTCCGGCAATTGGTTTACGCGCTTGTTTTCAACTGCCTGACCCAAAACCAGGCGGCGATAGCACCGGCCACGCCGCCAAACAAATGCCCGTCCCACGATACACCTTTTTGGAACGGCATAATTCCGCTCAATAAACTTGATCCGTACATAAACACAACCACCAGCGCAACGATCACCGGCACAGTGCGACGCTCCAGAAAGCCGGAGACAATCAGAAATACCGCCAAACCAAACACCAAACCACTGGCACCGATATGCAGGGAGGAACCACGCCCGAATAGCCACAGCAATATACCGCCCAACAAAGCGACAACCACTACGATCGTACGACTGTTACCTTTGGAACCAGCCAATAAAGTCATCAGCACCAATAGTGGGAATGTATTGCTCAGGATATGTCCCAAACTACCATGCAGAAACGGCATCGCAACAATACCCACCAAGCCACCCATATCACGCGGCACCAGCCCGAAATTTTCCAGTGGCAAAAAGCTATCCAGCAGAAACACACCCCAGATAGCGGCAATAAATAGTAGTACCAAAGGTAATTCTTCACGAATGCGATGTACGTGACTTGTCATATCAGTTCTCAATTATTATAAGTGCTATTGGTTATTCTACCTGAGCCGCCATGTTTTGACAGCGGGCCAGATCAGCTGCCAAGGTTTCCGTACCCATTTCCTGCATCAGGGCAATATTCCGTTGGGGTATCCCGTTAACATCCGGATGGCTGGCAATCGCCTGCTCCAGACTGGCTTCGCGCAATAGGTGTAACATGGGCCACGGTGAACGGTTTGTATAGTTTTCTGCATCATCTTCAACCGTATCAGCAAACTGATAATCCGGATGAAAGCTAGCTACCTGAAACACACCCTCATAACCTTCCTGCGTCAGTAACCCGTCAACCAGATCCAGAAAATCATTATAGTCATGGAAATCCTCCAGCACACCGGGGTGAATCAACAACGTGGTTTCCAATGTTTCAGCAGGCAGGCTAGCCAAATGTCTTAACTCATGCAGCACATCATCCAGCAAATATTCCTGCCGCGCTGAATCAGTGACAATGATGCGCACAAGATCGTTTTTATAAGGTTGGTGTGCAAACGGGCATAAGTTGTCTTTTAAAACCCGCTGCTCCAGCCAACAACGGGTTTGCGCTTCAATAGCTACGGCATTTGCCGGTGAGTGAATAGTCACTAGGATGATTACCCTGATTATTTTTCATCAAAAACCATATCCACAAACTCCTTACCAGCGGCTTCATCTCTCAATGGAGCATCGCTGCGGTTGCGGAACCACAACAGGAACAATAATAACAGGGACAGCAACCCAGCGCCCCAGGCAAATACCGGTGGCAATGGCTGTTGTTCTGCTGGCGGCTCCAGTGACACCGGATCGGGTGGAATGACCTCCTCCTGACTTTGTGCAATGCTGCCAGCGGCAGCCGCTGAGTTTGCCTGGTATTCGACAGTATTAGAAGACTCACCCGACATAGACGGAGCCGGGCGCGGCGCAGGCCTCATCGCTGGCTCAAGGCTTTGTTGTCTCGCCACATCAGCTATCGGCGCAAGATCAACGCTCTCCACCGCCAACGGTGCTACCTGTGATTCCGGAGCGGAATCCTGCAATGTCGGCAAAGCAATCACACCCGCCAGCACAGTCAAAGCCGCGCCACCCATAACCCAACCGCCATACTTTTTCCAAGCAGGGCGTTTGGGCATAAAATTGGTCAGCGCATGATACTTGCTCAACTCAGGCGGCAACGGCGTACTATCCAGCAACACAGGCACCATACGCTTTTGTTGCATCAGTGCGATGTTGTATTCCCTACCGACCCACTCCGATGCTTTAGCATTGGCACTCCAGAAAATCATCACCCGTTCGCATTCCTGCAATTTACGGGTAATCACTTCCTCCCAATCATCACCAAATTCGATGTCATCAATATCCCGGAATACCCGCGCACCACCAGCTTCCAATAGCGCGACCGCCTGTTGGATACGATCACTGTCTTTACGTGAGTAAGATACAAATACGGTACGTGGCACAATTACACCCCACTTATGAATCAGCTATATTATCGAGGATTATAGCTGATTCAGCTGGAGTCATTGTCAATCAACAGTCATTAACGCTTACCGAATAAACTTTTTATCCAGTTGATCAAAGAAAACAAACAACCACCCGCCTTCTCATTAGTCTGCGGACAATGAATATTCATCTTAATATCACGGCGATAAGGATCACGCCGACTCACACCCAACCCCAACACTGTCAGGCAATTACGCCGCATATCTGCCGTTATCTCGCTGTCTGGTGTGACTTCCAGCGCACTCAGATAACGTCGGATTGAAGCCAGCCCATTGATCTCATTTTGTGCATCTTCAGCCAGCCATGCCCGAATGACTGGTATTTTATTGGTAAAATCATCCAATAAACTCCGCGCTACTATACCTGCCGCTTCAGTGCCCAGCTCCGCCAAATCAGTCACCGGAGAATTAGCCGCCGCCAGCGAAAATGCCGTGTCATCCAACCGCAAGATATACGGGCCTAATGGCAATTCATCCATTTCAATCCGTCCGCTTGCATTCGTACTACCGGTATAAACTTTACCAGGCGCAAAGAAGACCGTGAATTTCAAATAAGGAACCGGCAAACCGGAACCATTACAAGCTGTATCACCATCAATATGCGCAATACGCACACTGTTATTCAGTTGTTCTGGTTCAAGTAGAAACTTCAGCATTTGCGCACGTCGTTCATTCTTCAACGCCACATCAATCAACGGCTCTACAACACCCTGCATAATTGCCAGGCGCTTCATACTAAAGCTACGGATCGCCGTATACTCAAGATCAGCCAGGCGTACATTTTCAGCCGTACCATCGCCCATCGCAGCCAATGCCGGAGCCAGAAAACGTTCACCAATTTTCTGCTGCTCACCACTGATCGGGCCTAACGGATGACCGTCTTCGCGACCATTAGCAAATTCTTCAGTACGCTGTGCCAGCCACTCTTCCATCTTCTGTGCACCAAACGGATCACGCTCACGATACCCCGCCAGTGTCAGTGAACTGTAGTCCGCCAGATAAGTATCATAATCAAAATCAGTCAGCCCGGCAGCCAACTTGAGGTAGTTATCCGGTAACATATGACGGGCATCATCCACCCCCAAGTCCACTTCTGTACCATCGGCTTTAACCAACCGGTTCGGCTCACCTTCGACAGACACCTGCTCATAAACCAGACCACTTTCATTTTCAGCAAACGATAGAATACTCACCACACCATCGTCTGCCATATTGCCGCCAATCCGTGCTGGGTACAGCGTGATCGTTGGCATAGCGCCTTCCGCCGTCTGGCGCAGAATATTCCCTGAAATCTCACCACCATTCAATAAACCGGCAATAGCAATCGAGTGTGAGCCTTGCGTGGTAATGTCGTTATTACGGATATGCAGATCGCGGTACATACCATCACTGGCAAAAATACCCTGTAACGGCCCGTTCGGCGCACAAATCTCACACCCCTCAATCGTGGTATTCTTCAGAATCGCACCTGCCATCTGATCGGCCATGCGGATATATACACCGTCCTCAAAACGGTGTATCGGGGGTGGGATAAGCTGAATCGCGTCACGGTGGGCGTCGGTATAACTACGATTATCCGTAATTTTCAGGCCTTCAATACGGACATTATGATTCCACACCCGCACTGCATCAGTCTGATGTTCGCCGGATAGTTCGATGTCCTTCTTGCCAGAGAACTGAAAGAAATCAACTTCTGGTTCAACTATCGCCTGCCCTGGATTGCTACAAACATCAGCCCAGTTAATGGTGCTGGCCTGACAGGTTTCCGGGTCAAGTACGTATAAATATTCGTCCTGCTTAGCAGGGGGTGACAGGAAGACATTATTGGATGTTTCCAGCTCATTCACTTTTACCGGGCCAGCGTCAATCACTACCTGAGCGGCCTCTGCCCGCTGCTGATAGGATTCCAGATTAGCTTTTGCGGCGACTATTTTTGTGGCCACCTCATCGGAGGCTTCGTCGGTGGCCTGAATCGCTTCCAGCTTGCCAATATAATCCGGTAGGTAATGGGGGCTTTCCGGATCAAGGTATTTTTTAGTCTGAGCAATCGCCTCGTTCGCCTGACGCAATTCACGGGCATGGTGATTGTATAAAGTATGGGTATTAAATGCAGTCGGGGATTCTGCCATGTGACTCGCTCCTGAGGGTTACATCCATTTATCCCTTTTTATACACCGTTGGTATATTTTTTTCATAAATATTCTCAGTATGCTCATAAAAAAAGCACTATCACACCCATACTTTTAATTTTGTGTAATAACCAAATTTCCACCGGAGCCTGACTGAATGAGGTTTGCTACATCGTTCTTTCCGGCCTGTACCAGCAAGGTGCTATTGTTATCACCTATCTGCTGTAATGACGCCGTATTCCCAGCACCACTCTGAAGCAAATCCGCAGAATTGTGGTCACCCTGTTGAAGCAGATCCATAGCGTTACCATGACGACTTTGGTTCATAATAGCTTCATTATAATCACCATCCTGAGAGAGAGACATCAAAGTACTGTATCGGGTTTGTGTCATGGTGGCTTGATTATAATCTCCGTTTTGCGTCAATTCCATAACTGAGTTATAGCCTGCACTGCTTTGCAGCAGCTGGTTTATATTATTATTACCGTCCAACGCCACCTCTATTTGGCTACCCACCGGGCTATCGACCTGATCAATATTGACCTCATTATAGCTGCCTTCCACCGTGAGATTGACTACACTACTATTGTTGTTTCCGGATTGATTTATATTTAGGCTATTACTACCGCCATTTTCGTGATTAACTACCATGTGGCTATTTATAGTGCCTGTTTGGGATAAGTCTATTAAGTTATTAGAACCGAGATTAGTAGTATTACGTTGGGTAGCGCTGATACTGGAATTTTCAGTATTATCCTGGTTAATGCTAATGATAGCATCATCCCCGGTATTTTCCTGCATGATTACAATACGGTTATTATTTAGTGTATTATTTTGAATCGCATTAACGGTACCCAAAGAGTTGACTTGTGTACTGATAATTTCATCTGCCAACAGGCTGCTGCTTAGACTGGCAACGATCAAAAAAATAAAATGACTAGAATGGTTATTGTATTTCATGCTGTTCTATTCCTTCTGCTATTTAGCAGCTTTTGATAGGGGAACTGTTAGCTCATTTTTTTCAGCTTTATAATTTTTAATTACCTGAGAGTACATTGCCTCCGGGTCTTTGAATTTCCATACTTTCTTTAATGCTCCCTCAATAATCAGGTCATGCACCGCTTTTTCGATAGCATCAGCCACACAGATATGGCTAGGTTCATTAGTGGTATAACCCGCCTCTAATGCTAATAGTCTTTTATACTTAACGTAGCGGAACAAACCTGTACGGTACTCCACAGAAAGCAAGCGTTTGCTGGTGCTAACAGAAGCCAGCACTTGCCCACTATCAATGTCAATCGCTCTCAAGTGAACGGTAACGTGGTCTTCGCGGTAGCGCTTTGATGCGCTAAGGCCAAAATACTCCGCACCTTTGCCGCCTGTGCGGATATTTGTGTCATAGCCTGTAATACCACCTTCTAACAATATACGAGCAGGCTTTAAGGCATTAATAGCAACCGCTGTTTTTTGCCCTGCTTTTTTAGCACTGCGAATGATCTTACGTTCAGTTAGCAGGTTTTGTAGCCCTTCCCGTTCAACCATAACAAACCAGTTTGAGTCCTGTAAGGCTTTCATCAGGATGGGGGTAGCACCTTGCGTCACTGCAGTTGAAAATGAACTAATATTGTCCTTATCTTTGTATTGCCCGGTCTGGTCACGAAACTGATAAACAGCAGCCGGAACTTTACTCAGTGGTGGTGGCACTGACTGTAACTTATACGACGATTTCGTCGCAGGTGTAATGGTTGCTCCCTGATTAATCAGCTCACGATTAGTAGCACTACTGCAACCCACTATCAGCAGAAGGCTGGATAATATAAACCCATAATAAATTAAATTTTTGTTAGTCATTTTTATTTTTCTTATAATGATTTTTTTAAAATCTAGGTATTTCCATAATCGTTTCACTACCTGTGCTAAATTCTGTAATGGATACAGAAATAGCATCAGGATTATCCTGGTTTACCATGATGGAAAAATCTTCTGTGCTGAAGGTTCCGGCGTCATCCAAGATATCACCGTCACTGTTGAACGCATCATTAACAATTCCTCTCGCAATTTGATCCAGAATTCGACGCTCAAGGCTGTCTTTAAAACGGTCGAGTGCTGTTTGCCCTGTTGAGCCTATATCGGGGTTTTCAGTCGTGTCCTGAGCTTGAGCTTTGGATAACATCAATTGAGTGGCACTGGCATTGTTGCCACCAAAAGCAGTGTTTTGAGGCTGGTAAACCATTTCACCAGCAGCAACTGTAACACTGCTGGTGGTTATAATTAAAATACTGATAAATAGTAGTTTGTTTTTCATATTATTATTTTCTTTTAAAAGCTGTTGGTATTGAGCGTACTATTGCTTAATGCTTTCAGTGTTACCTGCAAGCTTTCCGCCACTTTTTCGGTAACACCATTATTACGTAGACCAATGTTAAGTCGGTGAAGTGGCTTTGAACCTTCTTCAATCCAAATAATACTACCGTGCCGGGCAGTTGGTGTTTCCCGTATAGTTAGTGTATGTCTACCGGAAAGCTGTTCCGCCATCCAAAGGCGTGTAAATGCCTGGTAGAAATTAAAGCCAATGTGCGTAATAGTACGATCAAAAGTAATCCCGTACGAAGCTTCCTTTCCTTCCAGAGTGTCAAGACCTGACTCAATGAAGCCTTTATCCTCAAAAGCTGATACTGAACTCACCAGTAGTAGGAGGAAAATGGACAAGAACGTTTTTTTTATTTTTTTATTCATAAGTTTTGTCTGAAAACAGGCCATTAATAACAGCCTGCTTTTCCTTATATTACAATTTACAGTGCTTTATGGTGCGACGTTACCTTGCTCCAGCATTGCTGTAGCGCTCCCGTCCTGAGAAACGGTCATGGTGTCGTTAGTACCGTATTGGTTCATGGTTGCCATGTTGGAATCACCAGTTTGATTCAATGACATGGTATTGCCATCAGCATATTGCCCCATCAGCGCAGTATTATCATTACCGGCCTGAGCCAACATCATATCGCTACCAAGAGTAGCCTCAAAGTCCTGTGTTAGTGTTGCGCTATTACCTGAACCATCAATGCTAATCATCATCGAGCTTTCTGAAGCTGCCTGATATGCATTAATACTATTGTTATCAACAAAAGCTGCATCAGATGAAATAATAACGTTCATGTCTGAATTTGTTGTGGCAACCTGCTCTACATCTACAAAATTAAGTATGCCGTCACCTGACAGTGAAACATTCATAGTGCTGTCACTGGTCATAGCATCCTGATCTAGTTTCACAGTATTCTCTGAACCATTCTGGGCAAAACCAATGACATTGTTGCTACCTTGTTGCGATAGGGTGGCCGTATTAGCAACCCCGGTCTGAGTAGCAAAGCTCGCGCCATCTGCTGCATCTGATGCAACATAATCTCCCATTATTTGCGCCGCATAACCAATGATGCTGTTGCCTGAACCAGCCTGCGTAGTGATATTGAATGTATTGCCATCGTTGGATTGATCTACGCCGTCCATACCCTGTTGAACATTCACCGTATTAGGTGCATCTGATGATCCGCCCGATTGTGTAATGCTAATCGTGCTAGCAGTTCCAAGTTCAGCACCTTTGTATTGATTTATAGTTGTATCAGAATTAATAGCACCATCCTGTGTAATCATTATGCTTGAAGTAGCATCAGAATCTTTCTGAATGATGGTGATGGTGCTGTCACTGGTTTCATTCCCCTGAGTTGCAGTAACACCGCCCAGTGAATTTTGCTGAGTGACTGTCATTTCGTTGTTTTCTGCTAATAATTGGCTGCTCCACACAGTAGATAGGGCGGAAGCGATGGTAATGGCAAGAAGTTTATTTTTCATGATTAATACTCACTATTATTTGGGTGACACTTTAGAGAGCCATTTCAGTCGTCACCCATTTTCCTGAAATAGCGGGGTTTATTGGTTTTATTGATTACTGCTGGATAATATTCACAGGCATTCCTGAGCCGGTTTGGGTGATATTCAGGGCTTTATGGCTACCCAACTGGGAAATATTGGCCGTATTATTGTCGTTTTCCTGGGTAAGTTGTAAATCGTTCCCAACACCAGTTTGCAAAATATTTCCAGAATTAAAATTCCCATTAATATTAGCATCAATATTATTGCCGTCAGAATGGTATTGTGAAAAAACAAAGCTATTATTATTACCTATGATATTGGCATCAATATTGACTTCATTACTATTGAATTGGCTTAGTTGAGTTGTGTTATTGCTACCATTGATAGCAACATTCATCATAGCCTGCGTTGTATCCACCTGTTGTATAGTCGTGTGGCCATTTTCACCATTCATCGTTAGGTCAATTTCAGCGTAGCCACCATTTAACTGATTGATAAACGTTTTATTTCTATCACCATTCAGAGTCAGATCTGCACTCAGGTCATCACCTTGCTGCTGAATCAGCACATCATCAGCATATCCTGATGAATCCAAGGTAATAGTGCTGCCAACACCAGACTGGATTACTGATAAATAGCTCTCATCTGCAAAACTTTGTGTTGAGAATAGGCTAAAAATTATTATTAGTATTGCTTTATTTTTCATATAATAGTTACATTTTTATTGTATGTTAAACCTATCAAATTATTTTTATAAACTATCTGTAATTTTGAAGTATTGAGACTTCATCACATGTTGCTAATTCGCCAAACACACTCATATAAAAATCTAATATAGCATAGAATATTTCCAATGAGATGCAGTGCCGATGTGCTTACTACATAACCAGAACCAGTGAAGAAATACTCTTAAGTATATGTTTACTAAGAATAATAAAATTTTAAATAATTAAGAAAACAAAACTTCGGTAATAAACTTGGTTAAAAAACCCCGATGATCGGTAATTTTTTAGTGACGAAAGGTAGTAATAAAATTGATGTCAAGGACATTCAGTAAAAGCTATTAATATTTGTGGATAAGCGGGCTTTTCTACATGCACAATTTATAATTTAAGTATAAAGCGTTTTCTAAGCAATGGCTCACGAATGATTCTTACCCTCATACACATCCATCACGGATTTCAATTCACGATAAATATAATCATGCTCAGTCTGTGAGTACGCCGCGAGCTGCCCCAGAACCTCGCCTTTCTCTACCGCATACAACAACTTACTCACCCGCATGCAGCCTTCCCCGGCAATGTCCTCAATAATAGCGTCCAACTTTGGGTAATCAACCGCCACCTCTTTTCTAGCGGGCTGCACATTTTGTGGGAAGGTTTCACCACCAAACCAAAAATCCAGCCCTTTATCCAGAAACTCGTCATAGTTAAGATAATGCGTACCATCACAAGAGAAATTCAGTCCCAGTTTCCCGTTCACAATATTCAGCGAGGCGGCGCGTAAATAAATGTTTTCATCAGCAAAACGTAATGCTTTCAATTGCCTCAGTACTTTACCAATCTCGGACTGAGGTATAATCGCCCGTTCAAAATAAGGACGGCGTGGATAAGCCAGACAAATATTACTATCCGACAATTCATCCATGGTCAGCAAGCGGTAAACATAAGGGTCATCAATATGCCAGATGGTTGAGCGACTGCTGGAGAAATGCAGTTGAATATGATGCACACCCTGATCCAGAATCAACGCCTCATGTACTGACAGCACATGATCAAGCTGGGCATCCATCAGGCTTTCTACCCGCTCCTGATGAAACAAACCCTGACGAATTGCCGGATCACCTTTAATCTGTCGCCACTGGCTGGGTTCTTCATACATCACATCTGAATGCGGTAATTCACGTAAATCGAAATCCACTCCCAGAAAGCCAATCCGCTGTCCCTGCTCATCCCGTAAGGTTTTTACCGCTGTCACTGACGGGCGCTTCTTATTGCGGCTGATGTAAGCTTCGGATAAATGACAAGTCACCGTCTCATCATGCATGTGCTGCATATAAGGCCGCATCGAGCGATCACGCCCGCGCATTTCTTCATCCGCACCATAACGGTTGATATTGGAACTGATCTGGATACCCTTGTCGTCCAGGACATACAGGTATTTACAGTGGTCTAATACCTGAAAAATTTCACGCAGCCGGATGTCCAATGCATTCACATCGGCCATTAATGCGGGTAAATCGCTGGTGACTTTACCCAGTGCTTCACCTAACACTTCTCTGAGGATCACCCGTTGGGCGTTGATAGAATGTTTTAGTGTGTTTGGCATGTGCGCATCCGCTCAGATTCAGAAAGTGTGTTTATTCCAGGGCCTAATGATTCCTGTTCTGAGGCGCAGATGGTATACCTATGATGCGATAGGCAAACAGTTTAAGTCCGTCATAATGCCAGCCACCCTGAAAACGACAAGGTAGTTAAATGTCAGCCACCAGAATATTTCTATTAACAGTTATCACCATGCTCGCATTCGCTGGCAACTCGGTGTTGTGCCGCATTGCACTGAAACACACCAGCATTGATGCAGCCAGCTTCACCTCGATACGGCTCATTTCCGGCGCAGTCGTATTGTGGCTAATCGTGAGTTTCTTTCGCCGTGGTAGTGAAGGCAAGGGCAATTGGATTTCCGCCTTTGCTTTGTTTGCGTACGCTGCGGGCTTCTCATTCGCCTACATTAGTCTGACAGCGGCAACGGGCGCATTGCTGCTTTTTGGTGCTGTGCAGGCCACAATGATTGGTTACGGACTACTCAGGGGTGAACGGTTTAATACGCAGCAATTAGTTGGTTTGATACTTTCACTGGGAGGACTGGTTGGCCTGTTACTCCCCGGACTGTCTGCACCACCCTTGGTTGGCTCGGTGTTGATGTTGATCGCAGGCATGGCATGGGGCGTTTATTCATTACGCGGAAAAAGTGGTGGTGATCCCACACGGGTAACTGCCGGAAATTTCCTACGCGCTACCCTGTTCACGGTGATATTGAGTGCGGCACTCATTTCAAATAGCAATCTGGACATCGCAGGTGTCGGATACGCTATTGCTTCTGGTGCAGTGGCTTCCGGAATGGGGTATGCACTCTGGTATTTTGTATTGCCAGCACTGAAAGCTACGAGCGCTGCCACTGTTCAGTTGAGTGTTCCCGTTATCGCCGCACTGGGTGGCATTATCCTGTTGGGAGAGCCTATCACGATGCGTTTTGTATTGGCGTCTTTGGCTATCCTTGGCGGCATTGCATTAGTAATCAGAAGCAAATAATGCTGAGAATATAGAACACTGTACAGTTAACAATGTTCTATGTGTGCTGCTTGTTCAATGTCTTAATGGATGAACAGCGGGTTACCCTTGTGGTTGAAAATCTACGGGCCGAGCAGCGTCTTATTATATAAGCTGACCTGCAGCTTTAACTGCGCCCGCTCCACTGCTGTTAACTCGGCTAAACTGATTTTAACCACCAGTTTTTCTGTACTGGTAGCAGCGTCTACTGCCATCACACTAATTTCGTCCCACTCACCCATGCGGGTGTTGTGCATCTGTAAGGTGGTGTGGCCGTGCTGCTTATGCTGGTAGCGCTGCACAACGTCAACTAAGTCGTGTGCAAAAGTGCACAATTTAGCAGATCCAATTTGAGCAATTGTCATATAATTTATTCTCCCTGGAACAATACCGCCCAGTAGGCGGTATTATTGACCTCCTCCAAACAAGCGTACCAACCGGTCAGATGATACGCACCTTATCAAGTTTATTTGATTTCTATTGTAACTTGTTGATCGGTCAGGATCTTACCAAGATGCCCTGAACACAAAATGAACAAAAAATAACCAGCCAAGTCACCTAGGCAACATCAGGAAAGCACTCCTGCACAACCTCATACATGATCCTGTTCCCAACTTCACATATAGCTGAGAAAACAAGCGTTTCGGCACTACTATTTAATAAAAATTAATAATTGAAACATGAGTTTGGTCAAGTTAATCAATCAAACCCACTGCTATACTTCTGAATGAAGGCTCTAATTAAACAAGGAGTACGTCTATGTATAAGCACATCCTTTACGCCACCGACTTTTCCAAGGCAAGCTTGGCTACTGAGAAAAAAGTCGCAAAAATCGCTACCCAGTTTGATGCAGAACTCAGTGTTATTCACGTGGTAAATTATGGCAGCACCGTCTGGATGGGAGGCGGCGGCTATTTTGTGCTAGCCGAACTGAATGAGGAAACGTCAGATGATAGCAATAAAGCCTTAAAGGCCTGCGAAGACAGAATACAGGTCAAACTCGCTAATACTCATACCGTACAGGGTTCACCCAAGCAGGAAATTGTAAAGTATGCCGAACAGATCGGAGCAGATTTGATCCTGTTGGGCAGTCATGGTCACTATCAGGTTACTGATTTTCTGGGAACAACTGCAACGGGCGTATTACATAAAGCGAAATGTGATGTTTTGGTTATTCAATCCGGTGATGAAGACGTAACGCAGGAGTAAAAAATGAAGTACATTAAATTATTGGTTTTATCCCTATGTCTCAATCTACTTATCAGTCCGCTATCTGCCGCAGAACAGCCAGCCGCAGACCTGAAAGCAGGTCAAACGATGTACAACCAACTTTGTGTTGCGTGTCACGCCAGCGGTGTTAACGGTGCGCCACAACTAGGCGTAAAAGATGATTGGGCCGAATTATTGACCTTTGGTGAAGATACGCTTTATCAGGCCGTTATCGATGGGCCGAATCATATGTATTCAAAGGGTGGTAGTGCGCTGGAATCTGAAGCGATGATCCGTAATATTGTTGCTTACATGATGGACTCGGCTATTGATGATGATAATCGTGCCAGCGTGAATAGCGCCAGCGAGGCCGATAAAGCCCGTCACCTACGCCTGAATAATGGTTATAAAGTATACGATATGATTTGCTTCACTTGTCATAATACTGGTGAGGCAGGTGCGCCTATGATTGGCGTGCCTTCAGCATGGGATGATCGCATCGCTCTTGGCCTTGATGGCCTGACAAAAAGCGTGGTCGAAGGTAAAAGCCATATGTATATAAGAGCCGGTAGCGCCGATTATTCAGAGGCTGATTTTAAAAGCATCGTTGAATACATGATCAGCACCATTGAGTAATATCTGAAGTAAGCCACTGTGCTCTCACAGTGGCCACTTGGCTTTCATACAGAATTCTGGAAAAATCGCTTGGCAATTCCCGAAGTCAGTTTCAGTAGTGACATTAATAGCAACAGAAAAATAATCTGAGTATTGACCGAGCCGCTGCCGCCTGAACTATTAACAGTCGTATTAGTGTTATTCACCAGACTACTCCGATTACCGATTTTCCAGGCTTCTTCAAAGGTGTAAAACTTCAAGCCCATTTCTTTAGCTGCCACAATCAGACGATCCAGTTTACTGACCCTGATGCCATAAGGGTGATCAGCATCAGACGAGTCATCTGCCAGAATCCGATGAGCATAAACGGTAACGATTTCATTATTAGTTTTAGCTCGCAGAAAGGCTGCTTCAATCTCAGCTATCGGGTTGTTATAGCTATTATCAACCCCATCCCCGGCTAATACTTCATACTGATTATCCGGCCCATGAAATATCTCACCCGTTTGGAACATTTCACGGCTGGCATCCGTAAAAGTGGTGCGCAGGTATGGAAAATACTGACGGACTGCAGCATCATAAATTTCATTTCGCTCACCATATGGGTATGAAAAACTGACAGG
>CALHAO010000452.1 GCA_937931765.1 uncultured Thiotrichaceae bacterium | reverse complement strand
TTGATTTAATTCCAACAAACTTTGCTGCCGTCCTGATTCGTTTTTACTACTTAACTCCTTGTTTATAGAAAGCTTTTCGTGAATCCCGTGAATCAGGAGAGAGGCGTATTATACAGTTCAACTTCACAACGTCAACAACCTTTTTTATTCTTTTTTGAATAATTTTACAGCCTCAAAATAAATCCTTTAAAAACCAGTAGCCTGACTGCACAGATACTTGCAACTATCTGCGCAACTTCTGCAAGAATAGGCCTCATATTCAACAAAACACACCTTACTCTTAGACGACAGACTGCCTTTATGCTCACTGCTTTCATTTACATGTTACTCAGACAGCTTTTTTACCTGCTTCCAGTACTCTTCTTTTTAAGTATGACTGCTGTAGTAGCTGCTCACCAAATCAACCAGGAGATATTTTCTCCTCCTCGTCGTGCTTTGCACAGCTACTACCATAAGCATCTGCAAAACCCGGAACAGTTTGGCCTTAAAATACGCGCACATGAATGCCTAAGTGGCAAAGCACCCTGCCTGTTAGTTGAGCCCACCTCAGATAATGCACCCGGACAACGGGGTGCAATTCTCAGACAACAATTGGTGAACAAAGGAATCGCCCTGCCCGCTTATGGCACTATCCACGGCACAATCGTATTACTTCATGGTCGTAACGGACGCAAAGAAAACTTATTACCAGTTGCAGAACGTTTTGCGGCAGCAGGCTTCCGCAGCTTGATTGCAGATCTTCCCAGTCACGGAGAAAGCCCTCTGCACAATATGACATTCGGTAGTAGTGAATTTGAGCGAAACCTGCCAATGGAAATGCTTAACGATGCTCGCCAGCATTTTCAATTACCCAGTGAACCCGCGATACTTTGGGGTATGTCGATGGGCGGTGCTTTTGCAGTGAGTGCTGCCAAATCTACACAACCCTGGGATGCACTAATAGTAGTCAGTAGTTTTGCCGCGCTGGATCAGGTGTTGAAAGGATATATCCCAAAAAATTGGCACGGCATTGCGAACACACTACGGCCCTTCTTTGACGCAGCACAATGGCTGGTTGGTGAGCCAGGCATTAGTCAAATACAACCTGCACAATGGGCACAACAGTTATCAACACCTTCATTGGTAGTACATGGCGAGCGGGACAGGTACGTATCGATCCAGCAGGGACGTAAACTTTATGAATCATTAGCGAGTACGGACAAACACTGGATAACTGTACCCGGCGGTGGTCATAGAAATGTGCTGGCAACTAGTATGCCGCTGTATGCTGAAATGAGCGCATGGTTGTTGCACACCTTGAACAAACAGGAGCTAGCAAAACGTGCCTTAACAACTAACCAGAAAAATTGATCCACTGATCAAACGGCTTTTGAAGAAAACCGCAGTTGCTGCAATACCAATCCGCACAGGATAAAGGCCAAACCATATAAGGTGGACGGCAGGATCTCTTCCCCCAGAAAGGTACTAATAAAAATCAGCGCTAAAAACGGCGCAATAAAAATCAGATTAGATATTTTCGCTGTGCTATTCGTCAGCTTCATCGCAGAAAGCCACAATACAAACGTCAGCCCCATCTCAAACACACCCACATAAGCCGCCCCCAACACACCCTGCCAAGGCATCCATTCCAATTCACCGGTAACGGCGCAATAGATTAGTACCAAAGGCAAGGCACAAATGAAATTCAGGAACAGCCCAACCACCGGATCACGCCTGTCCCGTGTATTCATAATCCAGTACAAAGCCCACAGAATGGTGCTAAACAAAGCTAACCCCACACCCATCAGACTAGTAAAATTAAGCCCTAACACATCACCTCTGGTAGAAAGAACCAGCACACCGGTATAACATAATAATGCGGCCAGAATATCTTTCAACGTTAACTTATGCCCCAGCAACGGCACCGCCAACAAGGTCATAGTTAACGCCCAGGTGTAATTAATTGTCTGAGCTTCCTGCGCTGGCAGCAATTCATAAGCACGAAACAGAATCAGGTAATAGACCAACGGATTAAGGGCACCGAAGAGGACAGAAGTCAGGTAGTCTTTTTTACTCAGCTGAAAAACCAGCGCAAACCGGCCTTGTATAACCAGCACAGCACCCAGCACCACAGACGAAAATGCACAAGCCAGTAGCAATAATTGCGCTGAACTCAGGTAATTCAGGCTGAGCTTAAAAGCAGTGGCAACTGTTGACCAACACAGCACAGCGGCTAGGCCGTATAAGTAGGCTTTCGATTGTTTTTTCATAATGGCAGTCTACAAACAACAGAAATCAGCGCAATTCACGCCAATCGAAACCACTGTCCTGAGTAGCCAATGTGACCTCATTTGGTACACACCCCAATCCATCACTCAAAGCACGCTGTGCATGATCAGGATGGTTGTTTTTTTCACTCAGGTGCATGCCCACCAAATGTTGCAAGCCATCTAAATTAATACGTTTGAGTAATTCAGTAGACTGCATATTATCCAGGTGGCCATAATTACCGCCAACCCGTGTCTTCAGTTTTGGTGGATAGGGGCCGGTCGCCAGCATCCGGGCATCGTAGTTACACTCCAGTAGTAAACCATCCAGCTTCTGTAGCAAGTCCACCATATAAGGGGTAATGCTACCAACATCAGTTAGTAAGCCGAGTCGCTTGTCACCATCAGAAAAAACAAACTGACAAGGCTCTCTGGCATCATGCGGCACCGGGTAAGGTGAAACCTGCAGATCGGCGATTTCAAAACCATTATTAACATTGATAAAATGGGTATGGGAGAATTTTTTATCCTTCACCACATTATAAGTACCGACTGTTAACCAGACCGGAATTTTATGGCGGCGGGATAAACGACCAACGCCATTAGCGTGATCACCGTGTTCGTGTGTAATCAGAATACCGCTAAGACTATCAGGCGCACAACCTAAGCGGTGCAGCCTGCGTTCTGTTTCAGCCAGCGAAAAACCACAATCCACCAGAATGCGGGTTTTTCCGCACTCAATTAGTGTTGCGTTACCCTTACTGCCGCTACCCAGTGATGAAAACCGCAACACCGCTTAAAGCTCGTATTGCCCTTTCAACAGCCCTAATATATGAGTAGCTATAGCAGGATTAGCAGGCTTACCCGCACTATTGCGCACGCCGACAAAACTCTGTTGCTTAGCATTACCTACTAACAAAATCAGATAAGTTTCGCCTACTTTAAGCGGCGAGCCGGATGAAGAACCACCTTTATAAGTGATAGTGTAGATACCCTGTTCTGGCTGCCGCTTCACTACTACAAAACCTACTTTCATCAGCATCCCAGGCAAACGCGGCCAGGTATTTGAAGCGGCTGCATTAACCGCCAAAGCAGGCTCACCACTCTTAACCGTGGTCATTATCACTTGTGTGCGTGACGAGGATGCCGGAGCTGTTTTGGCTGCCGGGGTCGGGGCAGACTGTGTTTGTGATTGTGATTGTGTTTGTACAACAGGAGCTGGGGCGGCTGGCTGTGCTTGTACAATAGGAGCAACAGTGCCAGTTTGCGTAGGCGCATCCTGACTATTAAGCATATCCTGAGTCGAGGAACCACGACTCATAACACTGGCATTATTACTGTTCTGCTGAGCCATTGGTGCCTTAGCCTGAGCCATCGGCGCGGGATTGACCGGCTTATTTAGTGCATATGATTCATCAAACGCAGGCTTACTCAACTCTGGCGGAATAGATAATGCCTTGATAGACGCATCATTACTACGGTACGCCATGTTATCCGAAACCGGACTACCATCAAGCATCGGTATCATCGAACACGATGACACGCCTAATGCAACTGAAATGGTGACTGCTACTGATAAACCTGCTTTTTTGATTTCTGGCATAATGAGATATCCCGTTTAATTACTGTGAAAGTCATCGACATTTACGCCAGCAATACGCATGGCTTCCAACACTTCAGGGCGAAACTCCTCAGACAAAGGTAGCATCGGTAAACGAATACCTTCGCTGCCAAACCCCATTTTATGCACTGCCCATTTGGCAGCAGTCGGGTTAGGCTCAAGAAATAAGGCTTTGTGCAAAGGAATCAACAAATCATTCAGACGCGTTGCTTCCTCACGGTTTCCTGCTAATGCCGCCATACACATTTCATGCATCAGCTTAGGTGCAACATTGGAGGTCACAGAAATAGTACCCTTGCCACCGGCTAGCATGATTTCTAGTGTCGCAGGATCTTCTCCGCTATACACTTCCATGCTATCGCCACAGCGCTCAATAATATCGACGGCCCGCTCAACACTACCTGTCGCATCTTTAATGCCAACGATATTGGAAATATGAGACAGACGCTGCACCGTTTCCGGCAACAAATCACAAGCTGTACGACCTGGCACATTATAAAGAATTTGTGGCAGTGCTACACTTTCCGCTAACAACTTATAATGCTGAAATAAACCTTCCTGAGTCGGCTTATTATAGTACGGCGTTACCAACAACACAGCATCAGCACCGTCCTGCATAGCAGCTTGGCTTAACTCAACAGCTTCAGTCGTATTATTGGAACCGGTTCCGGCAATGACCGGAATCTGGCCACTGACCACATCGACCACCCGTTTCACTACATGGCGATGCTCTGCATGGGACAGAGTCGCTGACTCACCTGTTGTCCCTACTGCCACAATAGCGTCAGTGCCATTTTCAATATGAAAACCGACTAATGCCTCCAATGCCTGCTCGTCAATCGAGCCATCCATTGTCATGGGCGTTACAATTGCCACCATACTGCCGCGAAACATGGAATTCTCCGATGTGTTTAATTAGCCCTGCATAGTACTAACGGGACTAGGCAAACACAAGCTACGCGAAACAAAACACCCAACCTCAGCCACTCAAAATTCCCATGAGACACCGACTTTGCCTAAAGTATGTTCATTGCTGTCATATGAAAGACCACCATTGAGCTGCACATTATTCTGGTTATTCAGCAAACTATGACTGACTGACACTGAAACCGCATGCTCACCGCGATAGCTCGCAGCACCCATACTCACTGCCGTTTTACCCGGCGCACTAGGAATAGCGGGATTAAAAGCTGCAGCAGCTGCAATACCGGCAAACGCTTCGTCACGCACGCCTTGTAAGCCTTGTTCAAACTGACCAAAATTAACCGCATCAGCTGAGTGAATAGCAGGCGCTACATTGGTAATCCTGCGTGTAATTCCAGAATCAGCATCACCAACGGACACCGTATTGGCTTCGTTGGCTATCGACTGACTACCCAACGCCACACTGCCCGTTCCGGCTTCAGTAACATACGCCTCCAGCCCTAATGCCGTACCATTATCAGCTTCAATAAAAGTATTCGCTCCCAACGCCGTTCCGCCCTGTGCTTCAATCTCAGCAGCACCACCCACAGCGGTTGAAAACTCACCGACTGCCTGTGCAAAACTACCCAGTGCGGTTGCTTGTGGCTGATCCGCTAATGCAGATGCACCAATGGCTGTGGATTGGATTGAATTAGCATTACTGGTAGCACCAACAGCTGTAGCGAAACCGGCACTAACAAAACTGTTTTCACCTATCGCAACAGCACTTCCACCGTCTGCAGCCGCGCCATTACCAATGCTGACACTGCCCCCAGTGGCTGAGACAGCTCCGTCCAGTGTTCCGGCCATTAGTGATAAAGGGGTTAATGTGACTAATAAGAGCGTAGAAATACGCATTAAGCGCCAGGCGCTGGCTTTTGTCGATGTTATTATCAATGTGTTCATCATAGGACTGTCCTTGGCTGGTTTGTAAATACACCTTCCAGCCTAGACCATTAAACCGTAAACAGAAAACCCCGGACTAACAACCGGTCGATTGCACATTCCATTTGGCTTTAACCCAGTAGTGGACAAACCCAACGGGTGAATGCGCCCACTCCACAACCACTCTGCAACTCTCAGAATCAGGGTTGCAGTTCTTTCTTGGCAAAGAAATAATCTTAACTTCCCCAAAACGCCGTTTGCTATCTATAACCTCTGCGCTGGCAAAAAGCGCACAACGACCTGCAGCCAACCTCTCTGGCTTAGACAGGCGCACAGTTTCTATCGCCTTACCACCCGAACTGGCCTTGTGCACATACACTTTGCTCCGGCTTTCATTGGCCTTATTAATTCCTGCAGCCGAAGCCACACCGCCACACAAACAAAGTAACAACGAAAGAACAGCTGCCTGACTCAATACTTTTTTAAATTTTAATAAAAACATTATTTATCACCCTTAATTCTATGTCCAACTTAACCGGTACATGCTAATTATTTTTTTGCTGTACCTATGAGGCCGGTAAAATAACCGGTAATGTCACCATAACGCAGGTTCCTTCCTGTCCTGCATCAATGCTAAAACCAGCTTTAATTTTTCGGGCACGGTGTTGCATATTGCTTAAACCGTTCCCCGGAATATTCTGAGCTATAAACCCTTTACCATTATCTTTCACACTTATTATTATATGACTCTGATTTCCTTCAATTGTTTCTACAGTGGCTAATAACTGTATGCAGCTTGCTTCTGAATGCTTCAGCGCATTGGTCACCGCTTCCTGTAAAATACGTAACAAATTGAGCGCCCGTTCTGGCCCGAATTCTTCTACTGGCGGTAATTCATCCACACCCCACTCCAACTCAACCTGACAAGCTTCCACCAGACGGGTAATGCGCGTCCGGAACATGCCCAGCATCGCAGATAAATCAGTACTGGCGCTGCCCAGCGAATCAATCATTAACCGTAAATCATTCAAGGCATTATGCGCTGAGTCTTTCAGGTGATGACGATCAACAGGTTCATGTTCTAACTGGCGCAAAATGCTGGTCAAATACACACCGATACCGTCATGCATGTCACGCATAATTCTTGAACGTTCCTGCTGCACCACTTGTTCCTGCCCAAGTTGACGAATCATCTCGTAGCTCTGCGAGATACGGCGGCTTTTCTCTTCGACCCGAGATTCAAGCCCCTGATTTAAAAGTCGTAATTCCGTATTATATTGTTCAGCAGAGTTCAAAGATTCCACAAATCGGCGTAGTAAGATCCAGGTGAAAGCCAGCAACAGGAAAGGTGCTCCAAAATGCAGCAACCGCCCTTCATAAATAGGTAACACACCCCAGGACAACATTTGATCATGCACCACCAACAGAAAAATAATGGCTACGGCGGTGGCTAGCGCACTAAGCTCAACACTGGGATTTTCACGGAGCTTCAACAAGGTTGTTACCAGCACATAAAACCCACCCAGAATCATCAGTGGCCCCCAGATAAACGCCATCTGCAGATAAAGCCAGTCATGCGGAGCGACTAACAGCCCAGCTAGCATAAGCGCAACACTGATCAGCAAAATACGCCCGGTTACAAGCTGCTTCTGCTTTAGAAAACAGTGAATAAACAAAATGCCACATGCAAAAAAACCAGCCAGACCCGCCAGTATTAATACATTCCAGTAATACGCAGGCACTGGAATATTGACCACAAACTGATTCAGAGTGTGTAACGACCAGAAAAACCCCATCAGTGCAAACAGGCCATATTCGACATCCTGACGCCGGTAAAACCATAAAACGCACATAAAGCCACTTAACACCAGCATACTTAGTGTAATCATCTGCGCTGCTGTAAAACGGAAGAAGTAATAGGTCTGATAAACCGGGCCTAATAGCTCAGAGGGTGAAATATAAGCTTCACCCAGAAACCCTTCCTGTGCCGAATCAGAAACCACATAGATATCAAAACGATTATCACCTTCCTGAAGTGCGCCATCAGGAATCGGAAACAACATTGGTCGGGTATGATTCCGCGCTACCGGTTGTTCAAAGCTGCCACCCCAACCTAATAGTTTGCCATTCAGGAAAACCGCTGCATTATGACCTGCACCCGTGATAGCAACATTCCATAAACCCAAACCACCTTCCGGCCAGTAAGAGATAGGGTAATTAATACTGTATAAAACACGCATAGAGGCACTTGTCTCAGGCAGCCGCTGATCACTGCGCCACTCATGAGGCAGTATTGTATGACCTATATTGTTACCTGCTGTGGTACGTATCTTTTCAATACATGACCAAAGCAGAGGCTGCAGCGTGGTGTTCACAATTTCCCGTTTATCCTCAATTGACACCGGACATTGCCCCGTATCTAGTTGTATTAAAGCCTTATTACTACTAGTTAAGCTGTCACTGTCACCCGGCAATGAAAAACTGACTTCACTGATTTTCCAAACCGCTAACAAAGCAACCGCCATCATCAACAGAGCCAGAAGACTCAGTCCGGCATCGGACTGGAAGAATGTAGGTTTTAGTGGCTTTAGCGGCTGTACTGAAGTTTCGCTCATAGTTAACCCAGCATCGCCTGTAGCGCTTCTTCATGGCTGAAACCCACCTTCAACAAAGCTGCGACCACTTGTTTGTCATCCATTTCAAAACAGCCTTTGGCTGCTGCAAAAATTTCCGTTACATTACTGCCAGCCTGCTGCATCACCTGCATACTGCCTTCCTGATCCAACTGGTAAGCCAGATGCAACACATCCATGACTTCCTCACAACTCTTGCCACCGGCCATTAACGCCTGTGCCACCTGTAAAGCATCTTTATTTGCTTTACTTTGCGTGGGAGCCGCCTTATGGATAGTTAACTGCCCCATGCGCCAACCTTCAAATACCGCTTCATTACGCGAATTCACCGCTAACTTGCGGTAAATCCGTTTAATATGTGATGCCACCGTGTGCGGCGAAATTTCCAGTGACTTAGCAATTTCCTTATTGGAATAGCCTCGGGAAATGTATTGCAGCACCATCTTCTCTTTAGGTGTCAGCAGTGACTCCTGATCAATTTCAGTACCATCATCACCGTGAGACTCTGCAATTTCATCATTCTTAAAATAATCCAGAATGTAGCGCGCAATGGCCGGGCTAATCGGAGAGCCGCCTTGTAAAAGCTGGCGGATACTCCCGGCGATATGCTCATGCGACTCATCCTTTAACAGATAACCACCGGCACCCGCCTTGATAGCCTCAACCACACTGTTTTCATCACCAAAACGTGACACCACCATAATCTCAGCATTCTCATGCAGTTCAACAGTCTGTTCGATCAGCTGCTTACCATTACCATCCGGTAAACCAAGGTCAGTCAGCAATACATCCAACTCATTATCATTCAGCCATTGACTGGCATCTGTGTAATTCATCGCCGTACCTACCAGCTCAAGACCCACCTCAGCACTTACCACATCGGCCAGACGTTGTAAGGTGCCTTTATCATCTTCTACCAGGAAGACCCGGTATATTTGAGTGTTATTCATTGTTATGTACTTCCAGTCTGACCGGGATACCCGCTCATTATTTATATATAAAAAAGTGCTCTGCCCACATCCCCTAAATAAGGGACTGAGGCATCACCTTTTACAGCCTCCCCTATTTTAGGTAGTCAATCAATTGGGTTTTACCCCTGATTCAAGGGATACAAGTTTTATCTGATGACCGGCACTATAGATCCCATGATGATTAACACGAACCACAATCATCGACACCAAGATTAGCAAAACATATTAATGAATGAGGAACAACACCATGAAATTTTTAACAGCTATCACTACCGCAGCCGTTCTGGGATTATCAATGAGTGCACCGGCACAAGCCAATGGCGGTGTTTATTTCAAGAACCCAATCGGGTTTGCAGGAACAGGTTGCCCGGCTGGCACAGTTTCAGTCAACGGCGCTAACTCAAACATAATGAGCATTTTATTTGACAGCTACGAGGCAGGTGCAGATTCTGATAGTGGCCGCAAGCGGGCTTCATGTAACTTTGCAGTACCTGTACATGTTCCACAAGGCTACCAGGTATCTACCCTGAAAGCAGATTGGCAGGGTTATGCAGATGGTAAAGCACGCCTAAAGCGTAAGTATTTCTTTGCCGGCCAACCAAATGTTCCATGGATAACCACCAACTTTGGTTCACATTACGATGATGATTTTGTGAAAACTGACAACCTTATCCATAGCACATCAACATGGTCAAAATGTGGACGTGATGTCAACCTGCGTATCAATAGTAATATCCGTGCCCTTAAGCGCAGCAGCAGCATAGGTGTAGGAGCACTTGACCTCAAAAATAAAGTTGTATTCAAAGTACAGTGGAGAAAGTGTCGCTAAGACAAAGTTATAAACTGCTTGTAAAGCGTTGCTGCAAATAGCATCCATCTCCTTGATGCTAATCAGATTGCCGGTCTAGGGCTGACCGGCAATTTTTTTCAGTTTAACAAACTCACTTTGAATGAGTTGAATCAACGGTTTGCGCCATTTCACGCTCAACGTCCAGATCCAGGTGGACATCATCGGTATCGAAACTACCAGCTTCAGGATCATTATAAACAGCCAGATCCAATTTACCTTCGCTCTTGGCAACGATCGTAGACACCACGGCATCACCAGACACATTAACCGCTGTCCTGACCATATCCAGCAGACGATCCACACCCAGAATCAGACCAATACCTTCCATTGGCAGACCCACCTGTGCAAACACCATCGACAACATAATCAGGCCAACGCCAGGCACACCCGCTGTTCCGATAGAAGCCAGCACTGACATCAGAATAACCGTCAGATAACCTGAAACCCCCAGATCAACGTTATACACATTAGCGATAAATACCGTTGCCACACCCTGCATAATCGCCGTGCCATCCATATTAATGGTCGCACCAAAAGGCACAGTAAATGAAGCCACGGAGTTATTAACACCCATGCGCTCAGTCACTGTTCTTAACGTCACCGGAATAGTGGCATTGGAGCTTGAGGTACTGAATGCAAACACCTGTGCATTACGGATTTTCTTCAGGAATATTTTAGGGCTTAAACCTGAGAATAGCTTGAGCACCAACTGCAGAGTAACAAACAGATGCAGTAATAATGCACCAATCAGTACAACCACATACCCAATAAGCTGTGCTAATAAATCAAGTCCAAGATCAGCCATCGCTTTAGCAATCAGGCAGAACACGGCATAAGGTGCGAGCGCCATAATAATGCTCACCATCTTCATCATCACTTCATTAAGAATTTCAATGAGTTCAACTACACCTTTCGCTTTTCTACCCACCATTAACAGGCTAATGCCTAATAAAATGGCAAAGAAGATAATAGACAGCATCTCACCCTGAGCCATTGCATTGATCGGGTTGGTTGGAATAATGTCGATTAGCACCTGCGACAGTGGCGGTGCGTCTTTACCGGTGAATTCAGCAGTCGTGGTAGCATTCATGCCTTTACCGATGCCCAAACCCGCTGCAATAAGGATCGCAGTCGCGATGGCAATAGCGGTTGTCATCATATACAAGATGAATGCACGGCTACCAATCCGACCCAGTAATTTGACATCACCAATGCCACAGACACCCGTAATTAATGAGAATAGCACTAATGGAACTACTAACATTTTCAGTGCGTTAACAAACATCTTCCCCACAATGTGGAAAAAACCAACGATGTATTCATTGACAAATGAACCATCAACATTCAGGCCGGTTAGATTTATTCCGATGCCAACGATGATACCCAGCACCATCCCCAGCATTACTTTCATGGTTAAATTCATACGATCTCCTATGTAATTAGGTCTCTTCTCGCGATATGAGGCCTTTAGGACAAAGGTGTACGAAAAAAGACTATTTATGAGTATAGGGAACATATTGGATAAATTTT
>CALHAO010000451.1 GCA_937931765.1 uncultured Thiotrichaceae bacterium | reverse complement strand
CTCCCAGTCTAACCAGCCAATCGGGCTATCCTGACAATACGCATTATTATTACCCTGCTGCGAGTTAGCGATCTCATCACCCGCCAATAACATCGGTGTGCCCTGCGATAAAAACAGCGTGGCCAGCATATTGCGTTGCCGCCGCTGGCGGGTCGCAGTAATCACAGGATCATCGGAATACCCCTCCACACCACAATTATCACTGAGGTTTTCACCGTGGCCGTCTCTGCCCTCTTCCTGGTTAGCCAGATTATGCCGCTCATTAAAAGTCGTGCAATCCGCCAAGGTAAAACCATCGTGTGAAGTAATAAAATTCACCGATGACCAAACCCGCCGTCCATCTTTATCAAAACGTTCAGCCGTACCCAATAAAGCTGCACCCAGCGCTTTAGCACTGTGCGCATCACCACGCCAAAAGCGCCTGATACCATCACGGTAATGGTCATTCCACTCGGCAAATTCCGGCGGAAACTCACCCAGCCGATAACCACCGGGGCCAATATCCCAGGGTTCAGCAATCAACTTCACACCGGACAACACCGGATCTTGCCGCAAAGCATCGAAGAAACCACCGTTAGGATCAAAACCATGATCTTCACGCCCCAATGTAGTCGCCAGATCAAAGCGAAAACCAGCAACACCCATGCATTCCACCCAGAAACGCAGGCTATCCATCACCATGCGCAACACATAAGGGTGCGCCACATTCAGTGTATTACCACACCCCGTATCATTAACATAAGCACGTGGCTGGCCATCGGCTAAGCGGTAATACGATGCATTATCTAACCCGCGAAAACTTAAAGTCGGGCCAGATTCATCACCTTCAGCACTGTGGTTGAACACCACATCCAATAGCACTTCTATACCCGCTTCATGCAGACGAGTCACCATCGTCCGGAACCCAGCGATACCTTCTGGCCCGAAATAACGTGGCTCCAGCGCAAAAAAGCCAATGCTGTTATAACCCCAGTAATTAGTCAGTCCTTTGCCGACCAGAAAACTCTCATCGACAAAAGCATGCACCGGTAACAATTCAATACTGGTGATACCCAAAGCCTGAAAATGCGCAATCATCGCGTCGGACGCTAAACCCTCATAAGTACCCCTGATCTCTACAGGCACATCGGGGTGCAAGCGGCTGACACCTTTTACATGCGCTTCATAGATCAGCGGGTTATCCCAAGGTGAAGTGGGTTGTGCAGACTGGCGGGGGAGTTGTTGGTTCAGGAGCAGTGGTTTAAAAAGCGCAGGATCAGAAACCACCGACTTCGGCATCACCGATGCGCTGTCCAGCTGGCTGTATGACAGGTCTTTAGTTTTATCTTCATGATTATAGCCAAACAGCGCCGGATCATATTGCACACTGCCCTTCATCTCACGGGCATAAGGGTCAAGCAGCAATTTATTCGGGTTAAAGCGATGGCCTTTTGCAGGCTCATACGGCCCGTAAGCCCGATACCCATAACAGGTACCGGGCTTTAAGCCAGGGAAATAACCATGCCAGATGGCACCGGTACGTTCAGGTAAGTCACAGCGAACCAGCTCAGTGGCACCATCCTCAGAAAAGATGCAAAGCTCAATTTTTGTGGCGTTTTGTGAGAAAACCGCAAAGTTAGTTCCGCTACCATCATAGTGCGCCCCCAATTGACGCGCACTGCCTGCCTGTAAAACCAGCTTCATCAGTTACCTTTGCCCGAAGAAAAGCGAGCTATTATCCCTTTATCCGGTGCTCAGGACAATTTATCTATCATTGACTGTGTAATCAGACAGATACCGGCGTCCGTACGGCGGAAACGTTCTGCATCCAGCTCAGCATGCTCACCGACCACCAGTCCTTCAGGGATATTAACCCCACGATCAATAACCACATTACTCAGTCGGGCATAACGGCCGATATTAACTGATGGCATCGCAATCACACCCTCAAGTGTTGAATAAGAATGCGTTTTCACACCGGTAAATAACAAGCACCGCTCCAAATGTGAACCTGAGATAATACAACCACCCGACACCATAGAAGACACTGCATGCCCACGACGGCCTTCCTCGTTATGGATGAATTTAGCGGGTGCCGTCAATTCAGAATAAGTCCAGATAGGCCAGGTATTATCATAAAGATCCAGTTTGGGCATAAAATCAGTCAAATCGATATTAGCCTGCCAGAAAGCATCCACCGTGCCCACATCGCGCCAATAAGGCTCTTCTTCCAAACCACTTTGCACCCAGGAACGACTGAACGGGTGAGCTACTGCCTTACCGCTACTGACAAGATCAGGAATAAGATCATGGCCAAAGTCATGACTGCTGTCCGGGTTAGCACTATCCTCTTCCAGCAAATCGAGCAGGAAATCGGTATTAAACACATAGATACCCATACTCGCTAACGCCAGATCAGGGTGACCCGGCATAGCAGGCGGATCAGCGGGCTTTTCAACAAAGTTGATAATACGATCATTATCATCCACTTCCATCACCCCAAAACCGGTCGCTTCCATGCGGGGTACTTCAATACAACCCACCGTGACATCCGCACCCGATTCAACATGCTGCTGGATCAACAGTGAATAATCCTGCTTATAAATATGATCACCCGCCAGCACCAGTATATATTTGGGGTTATAGCCCTCAATAATATCAATATTCTGCCGTACAGCATCTGCCGTACCCATATACCAATTGTCCTCACCCATCCGCTGTGAGGCCGGTAAAATATCCAGTGATTCGTTACGCTCTGCGCGGAAAAAACTCCAACCGCGCTGCAAATGACGGATCAAACTGTGCGCTTTATATTGGGTCGCTACGCCAATTCTACGGATGCCTGAATTAACAGCATTCGATAAGGCAAAATCGATAATCCGGCTTTTGCCACCAAAATACATCGCCGGTTTTGCCCGCGTATCAGTTAACTCATGCAGACGACTACCACGCCCGCCTGCCAATACAAACGCCATGGTTTGTTGTGCTAATCGTTGTGACTCTGTATTCATACGACACTCCTCCGTTAATACAACTTTATTATAGGATATAAATTCTCTTTCCTTACTTTTTACGTCAACTTCCAAATATCCCGGTTATATTCCTCCATCGTCCGGTCAGTAGAGAAAAATCCACTGCTGGCGGTATTCAGAATACTCTTGCGCGTCCAGCTCTGCTGATCCTGCCACAGTGTGCTGACATCTTTCTGTGCATCAATATAACTTCTGAAATCAGCAAAGGTCAGCCAAGGGTCATCAGGATTAAACATGGCATTAATAACATCATCAAAAATACCAGGTTCAAAAGCATTAAAATGACCGGAACGCAGCAAGTGAACCACCTGCTGTAAATCCTCATCCGCATCCACACAATCCTGCGGGCGGTAATTGCCACGCAAACCAGCGACATCTTCTGCTTTCAGGCCAAACAGGAAGAAATTTTCCGCCCCAACAGCCTCCAGAATCTCAATATTTGCGCCATCATAAGTACCGACGGTGAGCGCACCATTCATCATGAACTTCATATTACCGGTGCCGGAAGCTTCCTTACCCGCCGTAGACACCTGCTCAGAAAGATCAGCCGCCGCCGCAATCACTTCCATACTGGAAACACGGTAGTTCGGGAAAAACACCAGCTTTAAGCGGTCACCGATTTCAGGATCATTGTTAATCACCTCAGCCACGTTATTAATCAGCTTAATAATCGCTTTCGCCATGTAATAACCCGGCGCGGCTTTACCACCAATCAGTACCACTCTATCCGCCAGATGCTCAGCTGTGCCCTGTTTAAGGCAGCGGTATAAATGAATCACATGCAACACATTCAACAACTGACGTTTGTATTCATGAATCCGCTTCACTTGTACATCGAACATCGCCGAGGTACTGATAGTCACGCCACATTCTTTTTCAACCAGCTCAGCCAGACGTTGTTTATTAGCCAGCTTAACCGCCTGCCATTTGTCCTGAAAGGCAGCATGCTTTTTCTGCGCACCGGCCAGTGGCTTGAGTTTTTCCAATTCAGCCAGATTCCGTACCCACTGATCACCTATTTCAGCCGTGATCAGACTACTCATCTCAGGATTAGCATGAGCAACCCAACGGCGTGGCGTTACGCCATTGGTCTTATTATTGAATTTCTCCGGCCATAGCTCATAGAAATCGTGGAACAAACCCTCTACCAATAAACGGGAATGCAATGCCGCCACACCATTGACTGAGAAACTGCCGACAATCGCCAGCCATGCCATTCTCACCTGGCGATTATCACCTTCTTCAATAATCGACATGCGTTGCTGACGTTCGGTATCACCCGGCCAACGTTGTGCCACCTGCTTGAGGAAACGGGCATTAATTTCATAAATAATACCCAGCAAGCGTGGCAATAAGCGCTCAAATAAATGTACCGGCCAGCGCTCCAGCGCTTCAGGCAACAAGGTATGATTCGTATAAGCCATTGATTTAGTAGTAATGGCCCAGGCCTCATTCCAACTGAGCAGCTTATCATCCATTAAGATGCGCATTAATTCGGCGACCGCAATCGTCGGGTGCGTATCATTCATCTGGAAGACATTGTCTGCCGCAAACCGACGATAATCAGCAGGCTTGCCATCTTCTGTTGCCGCTACCTCCCAGATACGAATCGCATCCTGCAAACTGGCGGATGCCAGAAAATACTGCTGACGCAAGCGTAACTCTTTACCGTTTTCACTGCTGTCATTCGGGTACAACACCATGGAAATATGTTCAGCGTTATTCTTTTCCTGAACCGCTTCGGTATAGCTGCCCGCATTAAACTCTTCCAGATTAAACACATCCGTCGCCGTCGCTTTCCATAAACGCAACGTATTCACGGTGTCATTCTTGTAACCAACAATCGGCATATCATAAGGAATCGCCAACACATTACGCGTATCTACCCAGTGGGTACGCTGCCTGCCTGTTTCATCAGTGTAGTACTCAACCCGGCCACCAAAACGCACTTCCTGATTGTATTCTGTCCGCTCGATTTCCCAGGGATTACCATCACGCAACCAATGATCCGGACTTTCAACCTGATAACCATTATCCAGATGCTGGCGAAACATGCCATATTCATAACGGATACCATAGCCTAATACCGGCAGACCCAAGGTCGCGCAGCTATCCATAAAACAAGCCGCCAGACGGCCCAAACCACCATTACCCAAACCGGCATCCGCTTCCTGATCTTCAACCAGCTCCAGATCATTACCCAGTTCATGCAACGCTTTGCCCACATTATCGGTAATACCCAGATTCAGCAGGTTATTACTCAATGAACGTCCAATCAGGAATTCCAGCGACATGTAATAAGCACGCCGGGTGCCCGCTTCTAAGCGGGTTTTCTGCGTGGTCTCACACCAGCCCGGCATCAAACGATCACGGATGGCATAAGACAAGGCTTCATACAGGTAAATCGGATCACAATGTTCATTGCGCCCGAGATGATTCGATAAATAATGCTGAAAGTCATCAGCGATCGCCTGTGTACTATTATCAGGTTTATTCAGTGTCGCAGTAACTGAAAGTGTTGTATTTTTCAAAATATTGTCGCCATTAAAATTAAATTAAGACTTATAGATATCCATATAAGTCTGTGCGCTACGTTCCCAGCCAAAATCAGCCTGCATCGCATTAAGCTGCAGCTGCTGCCAGTGTTTTTTATTCACAAAGTGCCCCAAGGCCCAGAAAACTGTACTGGCAAATGCCTCACGCGTCGGGTTATAAAATACAAAGCCATTGGCACGTTTGCTGCGTATATTTTCATCCGTGGCATTCACCACTGTATCCGCCAAGCCACCGGTGTTATACACCACCGGTAAGGTGCCGTATTTCAGGCTATACATTTGATTCAGGCCACAAGGTTCAAAACGTGAAGGCATCATAAACAAATCACAACCCGCTTCGACCAGATGGGCCAGCCCTTCCTCATAACCGATATACACATTAACCCGCTGCGGATAGCGCCGGGCCAGTTCATTCATGTGCTGCTCATGACCATAATCGCCACTACCCAACAAGACAAAACAGGCATCAGTGTGATGCACCAACTCAGGAATCGCATTGAGCATTATATCAACACCTTTTTGCTCAACCAGGCGACCTACAAAGCCCAATAAAGGTTGTTGCAATTGTTGTGGCGTAGCATCAAAACCAAAGCCTTCTAACAAGGCTTTTTTATTGTTTTGTTTACCGGGCTGAATGCTTTCCGGCGTGTAATTCTCCGGCAGATAGACATCAGTGGCGGGGTCCCATGAAGTACCATCAACCCCGTTTAAAATACCGTGTAGTTTATGGCGGCGGGACTGTAATAAGCCTTCCATGCCATAACCAAATTCAGGCGTGCATATTTCGTTAGCGTAGGTCGGACTCACCGTAGTCAACACATCACAATACACAATACCCGCTTTGAGCATCGAAAACCCGCTATGAAATTCCACGCCTTCTTCTGACCACCAATGCCACTTCAGGTGCAGACGTTCAAAAATTTCACGCGAGAAACGTCCGCTATAGGCGAGATTATGAATGGTAAACATACAGCGAGGCCGTGGTGAAACATCTTCCAGTAATGCAGGCACTAAACCCGTCTGCCAGTCATGCACATGTACCACTTCAGGCCGCCAATCAAGCTGCAAAGCATCATCTGCTAACTGCGCCACCACCCGCGAAAACACACAATAGCGTTCCGCATTATCCGGCCAGTCATAACCATCGGGGTGCAAGTAAGGATTACCAGGGCGATCAAACAAAGCTGCACATTCAGCAATCCACACCGGAAAAGGATATGCTTCATGTTCTATTTCGAGGATCGTCACCTCATGCGTCCAGCCATCACCCCAGGCATTCAATGTGCCCAGCTCACGCGTAGTGTCCGGTTTCAGCTTGTCCAACACAGAACGATAACCCGGAATCACCAGGCGAATCTCGTTGTCCAGCTCATGCAAAGCCAGCGGCAGGCCATATAACACATCCGCCAAACCACCGGTTTTAATTAACGGGTAGGCTTCACTGGCAGCAAACAATACTTTCATTATTTGGATTTCCCTGATGTATTTCCGAGAGATTGCGCGGCAACAGCTGACTGCTTATCAGACGGTGTATTATTGCCGACCGGCAAAGCAACAACATTCGGCGCATCAGCCAGCGCTTTTTCTGTTATTAATGTCTCTGTAGCCGCTTCATCCCAACTCAGGAACAGCGCCCCCAGCGGCGGCAAGGTCAACTCCAGTGATTGCGCATGATCCATCCATTCACCATCAGTCGTGCGCAACACACCACTATTACCACAGTTACTGCCACCATAAAACTCACTGTCTGTATTGAGTATTTCGCGGTAGACACCCGCATGTGGCACACCAATCCGGTAGTTGTTACGTACCTCCGGTGTGAAGTTAAAAATGACCACAACACTATTGCCATGCTGATCAATACGCAGCAGGCTTAAGATAGATTTTTCCGCATCATTGCAATCAATCCAACGGAAACCTTCATTATCAAAATCATAATAATGCAGCGCGGCTGTTTCACGGTACAAGCCATTCAGATCAGACAACACCTTGCGGATGCCATCATGCTGCGGGTATTTTATCAATTCCCAGTCCAACTCAACAGATTCATTCCACTCTGTCCATTGTCCGAACTCACCACCCATGAATAGTAACTTCTTGCCCGGATGCGCATAATGCCACGCATAGAACAAACGCAGATTGGCAAACTTCTGCCAGTAATCACCCGGCATTTTATCCAGCATACTGCGCTTAAGATGCACTACTTCATCATGCGATAGCGGCAGCATGAAATTCTCAGTCCAAGCGTACATCTGGCTGAAAGTCATCAGATTGTGGTGATACTTACGATAGATCGGGTCTTGCTCGATATAACGCAGATTGTCGTTCATCCAGCCCATATTCCATTTCATGGAAAAGCCCAGACCACCAATCTCAATCGGGCGCGATACCGCAGGCCAGGACGTTGATTCTTCAGCAATAGTCAACACACCAGGGAACTGCAAATGCACTTCACGGTTCAGTTCACGGAAAAACTCCACCGCCTCCAGATTCTCACGCCCGCCAAACTGATTTGGCAACCATTGACCCGGATCACGGTCATAATCCAGGTGCAACATCGACGCCACCGCATCCACACGCAGGCCATCAATATGGAATTCTTTAATCCAGTACAACGCATTAGCCAGCAGGAAGTTCTTCACTTCATTGCGGCCATAATCAAAGATCAGCGTGCCCCATTCCTGATGCTCGCCCTTACGCGGGTCAGCGTATTCATACAGCGGCTCACCAATAAAACGCGCCAGTGCAAAGGCATCTTTCGGAAAGTGGGCCGGAACCCAATCCAGCAGAACACCCAGTCCGGCCTGATGGCATTGATTAACAAAATAGCGGAAGTCTTCCGGTGAACCATAACGTGCCGTCGGTGCGTAATAACCAGACACCTGATAGCCCCAGGACGCATCCAGCGGGTGCTCGGAGATCGGTAATAATTCGATATGGGTGTAGTTGAGTTCCTTCACATAAGGGATCAGCTCGGCTGCCAGCTCGCGCCAATTATAATAGCCCTCAACTTCGCCCTCTACGGCAGTAGGCTTACCCATATCATGCAGCCGCCATGAACCGGCATGTAGCTCATAAACACTCATCGGCTGATGCAACCAATCCCACTCTTTACGCTGGCTAATCCAGTTGTCATCGCCCCAGACATAGTCATCAGGCGCGGCTACACAGGATTGCGTTTCCGGACGCAAAAACATCTGCCGGGCATAAGGGTCAGTTTTACTAATCAACTCACCGCCCCGACTCAGGATTTCGTATTTATAACCGAAACCTGCTTCAATGCCCGGCACAAATACGCTCCAGATACCACTTTGTGCCACCGGCTCCATCGGTGCAGCACGGCCATCCCATTGATTAAAATCACCAATGACACTGACTTGTTTTACATTGGGTGCCCAGACAGCAAAGCGGCAACCTGCGACACCGTCTTCATCCTCGCACAAGTGCGCGCCGAGTACTTCCCAGATCGTGTAATGATGGCCTTCAGCAAATAAATGTATATCCAGCTCACCGATAGCGGCAGTGTGTTTATTCTTCAACTTGGTTCATCCTCATGCAATGATGGGGTCGCTTTCTATATGACTATACTGCCAAATTAACGAATGTCTATGGCTTGGAAGGATTATACCGGAAAGTACATGCATTCAAGCATATACGCACAGAGTAGGAGTATAATCCCCCACTTAATTTCATTCAGTGCGGAGAATCACATGCAAGACTGGTGGCGCGGCTCAACAACGTATCAGATTTACCCCCGTTCGTTTCAGGACAGTAATAATGATGGCATCGGTGATATAAAGGGTATTACTCAACGCCTGCCGTATGTGGCAGATCTGGGGGTTGATGCCATCTGGTTATCCCCTGTGTTTACCTCACCGATGGCGGACATGGGTTATGACGTCTCGGATTACACCGGCATTAATCCTGAATTCGGCACAATAGACGACTTTGATGCGATGGTGGATAAGGCTCATGAGCTGGGCCTGAAAGTGATTATTGACCAAGTATTATCACACTCCAGTATTGAACACCCGCATTTTGAAGCAAGCCGTCAAAGCCGCGACAATCCGAAGTCAGACTGGTATGTCTGGGCTGATCCGCAATTGGATGGCTCACCACCGAATAACTGGATGGCTATTTTTGGTGGCATCGCCTGGCAGTGGGAACCGCGTCGCCGCCAATATTATCTGCATAATTTCCTCGTTGAACAGCCGGACTGGAATTTCCACAACCCGGATGTGCAGGACTTTCACTTAGACAATATGCGTTTCTGGCTGGAACGTGGTGTGGATGGTTTCCGGCTGGATACCGTAAACTTTTATTTCCATGATGCGCTGCTGCGCAATAATCCGGCGGACTATCGCCGCAAGGAAAAAGAAGAATGGAACCCTTACGACATGCAGTACCACCTATTTGATAAAAACCAGCCGGAAAACCTGCCGTTTGTTGAACGTATGCGGGCGCTGTTGGATGAGTATGATGACCGCGCGATGGTGGGCGAAATGGGTGAAGCGCACCACTCGATTGAAATGATGGGTCAATACACCAGCGGCAAGCGCCTGCACATGTGTTACTCATTTGAGTTGCTGGGCGCACAATTCACCGCAGCACATTTCCGCAGCAGGGTTGAAGGTTTCTTTAACGGTGCACCCAAAGGCTGGCCGTGCTGGGCTTTGTCTAATCATGATGTAATGCGTCATGTCAGCCGCTGGCAGGAACATGCT
>CALHAO010000450.1 GCA_937931765.1 uncultured Thiotrichaceae bacterium | reverse complement strand
GTGCCATCATCTGCTTCTGTTACTTCAACCGGTGTAGCAGTCTCCGTTGGTGTCTCAGCCATAACAGCAGGCACACCAAACAGTAATACCCATAAAACTACAGCCGGTTTTATCATTTTCATCATTTCCTTACCCTCACGTACATGAAAAGGTTGCACTACCCAGCCTGAAAGGCTGCGACTTTCACGGTAAATAATCAGCAACGCTTTAAAAGCCAGAATGATGACATAAACCTTAGCAAGGTGCATGAAACAACTTTCACCTCCTTATGCGGAAACACGAACTGCCACCCAATGCATCACCCCAGCCGCACACACCAATACCAAAATTGCCACAAACACATAAACCAGGCCCAACTCCAACAACACTGGCATAGTCTGCGCCACCGCTGTTGCAATCATCAATTGCATGAACCCCATCATGCCCGATGCCGTACCTCGCGAACCGGACAAACTACTAATCGCCCCCGATTGTGCACAACCCTGCAACAAGCCACGACCAAAAGTCAGCACACCCATTAGCACAAATATCAACCCCGCCACCACATACTCAGCCATCATCAACATAACCAGCACCGAAGCCGCCAATAGCGCCAAGGTAAAACCACTATTAATCATCCGATCCAAACCCAGCCGCACGGTTACCCTTGAGGCCACCAAACTACCAGTGAAAAACCCCAGCGACACCACTAAAAACCAGTTGCCATACTGTGCTGAAGTGCCGCCCATTTGATCAATAAAGATATACGGCATCACCGAAGCGAAGCCGAGATAAGCCGATGTAATCAGCGCCCCCGTCAACGCATAACCCACATAAACCGGTGACTTCAGCACAGCAGCGTATTGCTGTAACACCGGACGCCATGCAAACCTGGCATCAGCCATCGGTTTATTAGTTTCAAGCAGCTGCTTGAACATCAATAACGCAATGCCAAAATTGAATAATAAAGAGAAATAGAAAATAGCCCGCCAACTAAAATAATGATTCAGATAACCACCAATCGTTGGAGCCAACGTCTGCGCTACCGCAATCGACATCGCGATATAACTCAGGTATTTGCCCGCCTCGTTACGCCCATGCGCATCAAGGATCATCGTGCGTACTAACACCAATATCGCACCGCCGCCCAGCGCCTGAAGTACCCGCCCGGCGATCAGCATTTCTATATTCGGTGCCAACGCTGCAACGACTGTGCCGCACAAATGCACCACCATCCCACCTAGCATTAAAGGCCGTCGCCCAAAACGATCTGCCAGCAAGCCACTGGCTAATTGCGAGATGCCCAACGCAAACAAATACAGCGCCATCGTCAGCTGCACCACTTCAATACTACTGCCAAAAGCACGCACCACATCCGGCATCGCAGGATTAAATACATTCATGGCAAACGGGCTGGACAGCGCAATCACGGACAGCAGCCAAATGGGCGGCAAAGTAGGTTTATTCATGGGCTGGCATTTTACGCTTAATGGGTGTAGGTTCACGCTTTTTCGGGGGTGATAAAATGCAGCAATCAGTCGTAACAGGTTATCTGATGGCACTGGCAGCCATATTCATCCTATCCCCTGATGCACTGCTAATCCGACTCGCAGGTGATGAACCCCTTTTGATCAGCGTATGGCGTAGTGGGCTGGGTGGCATCATAATATTGCTGCTCACCCGTTTCCTTGATAAAAGAAGCCTGTATCAACAAGTACGGCCTGCCGGTTACGGTTTTTTTGCGGTTGTTCTGATCACAGCCTTCCAGCAATTCTGCTTTGTCTACGCCATCAGCCACGCCAATGTCACCGATGTGCTGGTCATTCTTGCCTTTGCCCCATTAGCCAGTGCATTTCTATCCGCTGTTTTTCTGCATGAAGCCGTCGCACTGCGTACCTGGGTAGCTACATTAATTTGCGGCGGAGGGTTAGCCATTCTGTTTTTGCAACCCAATAGTGGTAGCGAAAGTGTCGGGCTGATAGCTGCCGTACTCTGCGCGTTTAGCATAGCCGCTCAATTTGTTGCAATCCGGGCTTACCCAAAAGCAAACCTGGCTGCAGGCATTGGTGTCGGCAGCATACTGGCTGGCGCAGTGTGTGCATTTTTGGTGACGGACATCATGCCAAATAGCTCACAATGGGTACCGTTCCTGATTATGGGATTGATTGTTTCACCCATCCCCTTTCTCCTGCTTGTAGTTTCCCTGCGTTATATATCTGCGGCAGAAACCAGCCTGATTATGCTGCTGGAAACTGTATTGGGATCACTGTGGGTGTGGTTTGTTTTATCAGAACAACCCTCCACCCAAACTGTACTGGCTGGTACATTAGTGCTCTCTACACTGACCGTATATACCTGGATGACGCTTAGGAACTCACGCTAACACATCAGCTACTAACTGCTGCACGGATGCCAGACCCGTTGCCATGCCATCTTCGCCATGCCCGGTATTAAGATAAAGCCCCTTAATTTCAGCATGCGCACCGACACTCGGCGCATGGCTGGCGTTGCGGGCATATAAACCCGCCCAGTGATTACGAATCGGCATGTCCTGCAACGACGGCACTAATCCACAGGCAAATTCGCATAACTCATTAAAAACAGCTGCGTCAGGCTGCTTGTCTTTATGCTTAACCGCCCGCGTTGTTCCACAAAGAATACGCCCGTCCTTGCGTGGAATCAGGTAATAATCACCCTGCACCACAATATGATTTAACACCCCTGGCTCACCCCGGAACAAAATAATGTCTTCTTTAATCAGCGACTGGCCCTTCGTAACCGGCTTCAGCTCAGCAAACACATCGCTATGCGCCCCCGTCGCCAGAATGACTTTATCAGCCTTAAACTTTTTGCCGTTTAACCTGACACCAGTCACCCGGTTCTTTTTGCTTCTGATTTTAGTGACGGGTTGATGCTCACTAATGGTCATGGGGCGCTGACGCAGACTGGCCGCGACAGCCTGTACTAAAAACGGGTTACGTACCTGTTGAATATCCGGTAAAAAAACTGCCTGTTCATGCTGACTCTGCAATACCGGCTCACACGCTTTAATCGCAGCATTTCCACGTAATATGCTGCCATTCATACTGCTCTTATCATCCGCGTCACACTGCTCAGTCAGCCAGTTCTCAGCACTATCACACGCTTCAGCGGTATCCAGCGACAGCAATCCAGATGTGGTCAATTGTGGGTCTATGCGCGTTTCATCCTGTAACTCAGCACATAAATCCGCGTAATGCTGTTGTGTTTTATGCATCAGCGCCAACGTTTCAGCCGAACTACGCCAAGGGTGCAGCGGTGAAATAACACCATTACCGGCCCATGAAGATTCACGTCCCAGTTCGTTTTGATCAATTAACATGACATTTGCACCTGCATCATGCAGATAACGGGCGGTTAACATGCCAGTCAGGCCGCCACCGACAATAATAATGTCTTTCATGGAATTCCTTGATTTATTGGTGGAGGGATTATAACAGCCGCAAACCAGCGCAAACAGAAGGTGCATCGATATAAATCATCAGGCCATCAAAACCTGAAGCTTGAAATAAAGTTTGAAAATACTCATAAGACTGCTGTTATGCTGTCTTCAAATTAAATATTATGGAAAAGGATGGCGGTATGGGCAGCTACTTCAGTAAACTAACTGATATTCCTGATCAGCTGCGTTTACAGCTGGCCAGTCCGGATGCCGTATTTTTACTGTCCATTTTATCTGTTATCACCGGTTTACTCACTGGCCTGGTGGTTGTCGCCTTCCGCTTCCTGCTGGAATACGCCCAGAAAACATTCTTCATCACCGGCAAAGTAGATCACTTCGAATCACTACCAGAAATATTACACTTTGCGCTGCCGGTATTGGGTGGCGTACTGCTGGCGATATTATTTCAAAGCGTGTCTCACCGTTACCGGCAAGTGGGTGTGCTCCATGTCATCGAACGCCTGCAATACCATCAGGGCCGATTACCGGGTATTAATATGATGGTGCAGTTTGCCGGAGGTCTGCTGGCTATGTTAAGTGGTCATTCGGTCGGACGCGAAGGCCCCGGCGTACACATGGGCGCTTATAGTGGTAGCTGGCTGGCAAAGCGCCTCGGCCTGCCGAATAACATTACCCGCACACTGGTTGCCTGTGGCACAGCAGCAGCGATCGGGGCTTCATTTAACACCCCATTGGCAGGCATTATTTTTGCCATGGAAGTCATCCTGCAGCAATATACCGTACAAAGTTTTGTGCCGGTTATTCTGGCCGCAGTATCCGGTACTTACCTGTCCTTATCCATCATGGAAGATGATCTGTTTTTTGAGATAACGCTTTCCGGTACTAATACAGGCTACGACTGGCCATTGGTGATGCTGCTGGGTATTAGTATTGGCGTCTTATCCGCGCTGTTTAACTTTCTGTTAATCCAACTGACCAAGCTCAGCGCCAACACACCACCGTGGAAACGCTTTATTCTGGCGGGCCTGCTGATGGGTTGTATAGCATGGTGGATGCCACAAACTATG
>CALHAO010000449.1 GCA_937931765.1 uncultured Thiotrichaceae bacterium | reverse complement strand
TTCATGACGTGGACTCCGGAAATTTCACCCTTGTTAAGCCAAAGGTGTTGATAGCTTTCAGCAGCATAAACAATAAATAACCGAATGGGCCAAACATAAAGGTGGCCAACAAAATAGGTGCCTGAATCAAACGTGAAATATGCAGCCCATCAGCCTTGCGGGCGATCCAACAGCCAATGAGTAGATCAAACGCCAGATAATGCACCCAACCCGCGAGTGCAGCCATTGGACTGGTGAAAAGGAGTTGGACATTTTGTAGGGTATCGAAGCCACCTTCTGCCTGAAAAAAGTATAGCCCGATCAATAAGCTGTAGCCCAATGAGAGAAACAGTGGAATCCACAGCGCAGGAAACTGGTTTAACCATGACCAGCAGCGTGGCAGTAGGATCAATATTAGCCAGCCAACCATAGCCAGTGTACTGAACAAGGAAAATAGTGCTTCAACCTGCATGATGTGCCTCGTATCTTTACGTGTAAAAAATGCTGCCTTCTATTTACTTATCAGCAGCAGGCACCATAAACCCATCAAAAAATGCCGTCAATTCAGCATGGGTAGTCAACGGTAAAACATGCGCAACATGCTGATCAGGCCGCACCACAACCATACACCCGCTTGAACGATCTATGCCACGCAAATCGAAGATGTCGTTACCAGTATCAACACAAAATACCTTCTCATAATCACGCAGACCCAGCACACCTTTGGCTGGCCACAGAAAGTCCGGCATGGTATCAATCGACAAATCCTGCTGCTGGAATGCAGGATGATGAAGTTCAATCCGCGCTGGCTTCTAAATTACTGCTGAGTGGCAAAAAATACCGCACCAACTGTGATGACATTATTAAGTTGGTCAGTGATTTGTGGCGACCATGACTGAAAGACCCACAAGACGACATGTTACTGGAACTGGCTGTTGCTTCAGACTGTCAATACATCATTACCTACAATCTCAAAGACTTTCGCAATATCAGTAGTTTTGGCATAAAAGCCATTACTTCGGCTGATTTTCTGAAAGAACTGGAAGGACAAAAATTATGAGCACATTAACCCTGCGCTTACCCAAGCTTCATGGCTTAAAATTCCCCATCAACCGTGCCTGTTTCGCGGTATTTATCTGCCCGGTACTGGCTCAGCGTCACACCTTCCTGCTTGCTGAAAAACCGTGAAAAATACGCGGGGTCTTTAAATCCAAGCGTGTACGCCATCTGATCTAATGGCTCATGGGTGTAAATTAGTCGGCGTTTTATTTCTAATAACACCCGATCCAGAATCAGCGCTTTGGCTGCGCCTCCCGTGTATTCCTTACAGGTTCGGCTTAAAGTAGAGCTTGAGACATACAGTGCCTTTGCGTAGTCCTGCACTGTCCAATGTTCACGATAGTGCGCATCAAGCAGCGCCCTAAATCGCAGAATCAGTTTGGCCTTTCCTGGTTCGGGATGACGGGTGATGTCATGCTCCTGCTGGCGCTTCAGGGTCATTAAAATCATATTCACCAGCCATTGCAACATCTGAGGTTGCCCGATGTTAACGCTTTGAAATTCACTTTGAAGTAGTTGCAGGTATTGTTTTAACTGGACAAATAAAACCTGACCCGCTTCAAAACGAATGGTGTGTGGAGTGCGCAACAAGTCATCAACGTTGTTTTGCACAAATGAATGCTGGGAATCATTCAACAATGAGTCGACAACCGTCAACACCATGCCTTGTGTGTCCGCAGGAAAACGAAAGCCATGCACGTGACCAGGGGGAATACTGATAACCCAATTCCCGTTAAGTGCAAGCGATTGCTCGTTAAGACACACCTCAGCAGCGCCATCAAAAAGAATCAGTAACTGAAATAGCTTACCGTGGCGATGCGGTTTGATCAGCCAGTCATGCTGGCGGCTGCGACTGGAAATATTCTCAATATGAATAAATTCAGTCTGTTGATATTGATTTGATTCACCGTAAAGCCCGAAGGTGGGTATTTTAATCGGAGTGGTAGGATTCTTCATCAAAGCCTTTAAGAAATACGGTTGTGCTTGAAAAGTACCATTTTATAGTGAACCTGTGAATTTATTTAATAACCATAACAGTTGATAATGTGTGTCACTGTTGTAGTGAGGAGAACTCATGAAATCCATTAAAACTAAGGTTGCTATCATTGACGCTGATCCGTCTAGTGTGCTGTTAGGTCAGCTGCTCAGCAAACAAGGCATAGACAATTTGTAAACATGATCGTGGATTTGCACTGCTTTGATGAGGGTGATATTGGTGGCATGGAAGGCCCGGCTTTCCAGCGCTTTATGACCTCTGAACTGGCTTATTATATGGGCCATAATCTGTTCGGGATGCCGGAAAAACAACGCCGCCCCTTGCCCAGTGCGATCCAGATGATCTTTCAAGACCCGTATTCATCCGTGAACCCGCGTATGCGCATTGTGGATATTATTGCTGAGCCACTGCGTTTTTACGGTATAGCCACTAACAAAAGTGAGATTCAGGATCAGGTCGAAGCCCTGTTGCACAGCGTTAAATTACCGCCCGAGGCCATGAAGCGTTATCCGCACCAGTTCTCCGGCGGACAACGCCAGCGGATAGCTATTGCGCGTACCTTGGCGAGTAAACCTGAGCTGATTATTTGTGATGAACCCACCTCTGCATTGGATGTATCGGTACAGGCGCAGGTGCTGAACCTGATTAAGGATTTGCAGGATGAGTACGGCCTGTCACTGCTGTTTATTAGCCATGATCTGCCGGTGGTGCGTCAGATGTGTGATGACATTCTGGTGTTAAAGGAGGGTT
>CALHAO010000448.1 GCA_937931765.1 uncultured Thiotrichaceae bacterium | reverse complement strand
TGATGTGCCTTCTGGTGGTGGCTGTTCCGGATCTCCTTCAGCTGCTGGCTCCACTGGTTTCTTTGCTGATAAATTGATACGTAATTTCAGGTTATTAGGTGAATCAGAATTCCGTAGCGCTTCTGCCAGAGTGATAGTCTGTTCCATGTACATGCGGTACAAATGGCTATCAAACGTCTGCATACCCAGTTCTTCTGACTTTTCCATGATTTCTTTGATCGAGCCGAAATCACCCTTATGAATCAGGTCAGTAATCGTCGAAGTGCCTAATAGAATTTCAATAGCAGCGGTACGTTTACCGTCAATAGTCGGAATCAGGCGCTGTGAGATAAAACCTCGCAGATTCATCGATAAATCCATTAACAGTTGGTTACGCCGTTCCTCGGGAAAGAAATTAATAATCCGGTCTAAGGCCTGATTTGAGTTATTGGCATGCAGCGTTGATAAACACAAGTGGCCGGTTTCAGCAAAGGCCAACGCATGCTCCATAGTTTCCCGTGAGCGGATTTCACCAATCAAAATCACATCCGGAGCCTGGCGCAGGGTGTTTTTCAACGCATCCTCATAACTATCCGTATCCACACCTACTTCCCGCTGATTCACGATTGAGCGGCGGTGTGGGTGAACGTATTCAATGGGATCTTCGATGGTGATAATATGACCATCAGAATTACGGTTGCGGTAATCAATCAGTGCTGCCAGTGAAGTCGATTTGCCGGAGCCGGTGCCGCCTACAAACAGGATCAGGCCGCGTTTTTGCATAATGGTTTTTTTCAGAATCGGCGGTAATCCCAGCGCATCCGCGTTCGGAATTTCTGTTTTAATATTACGAATAACCAATGCGACATTGTGACGTTGCTTGAAGATATTTACCCGAAAACGCCCGATACCTTCTTCGTCCATTGCCAGATTCATTTCAGGTTTTTGTGCAAACTGTTTTCGTTGCTCATCATCCATTAACTGGTTGGCAATAGTTTCCAATTGTTCCGGTGTCATGCGGTCTTTGGATAGAGCCTTTAATGCCCCCTGAAACTTAGCAGCAGGAGGTGCGCCCGCCGTCAGGTATAAGTCAGAGCCGTCACGAGCCGCAAGTACACGCAGAAAATCATTGAGTTCCATGCTAATTCCTTTATTGTTATTGATCTTTTTCTGATTATACCTATAAATCCCCATGCGTTTAGATCAATTCGTCAGTCAGGCCACCGGCATGTCCCGCAAAGAAGCTCACCGTTGTATTCGGGGCAAGCATATTGTTGTGTCCGGTGCGGTTATTCGGAAATCATCTACGCATGTGAATCCGGATGATGAGGTGTTATTAAATTTTGAACCCATAGCCTTACCGGGGCATATTTACATCGTTCTCAACAAACCTGCAGGTGTCGTGAGTGCGACTGAAGATACTTCGCAGCCCACCGTAATGGGTCTGATTGATCATCCGCACTGGCACACCCTGCACATTGTCGGGCGGCTGGATAAAGATACTACCGGCTTAATCTTGCTGACTAATGATGGCGAGTGGTCACACCGCATTACCTCGCCCCATCACCATGTTGATAAGACTTATTTGACGACGCTGGCTGAACCGCTATCGGCTGAGAATGCAGCAAAGTTGGAAGAAGGCGTGATGCTGACAGGTGAGAAGCAACCGACACGGCCTGCGGTTGTCGAAATGTTGTCTGATACTCAAGTGCGGCTGACTATCCATGAAGGCAAGTATCATCAGGTTAAACGTATGTTTGCGGCAGTTGATAATGTGGTCGTTAATCTGCATCGGGAGCGGGTTGGTCAGTGGGTGCTACCGGCTGACCTGGACGAAGGCGAATGGTGTTTGTTGGAAAATCACGCTTTCTGAAGCTGTGTTATGACGCTTTGTAACAGAGTGGCACTATCAGTTTTTAAATGAAGACTCGCAAGTTCATCGGCCCGTGTCTGCCCCGGATTAATCAAAGCAATCGGCTTGTCCCATTCCTTAGCCCTGAGGCAGAAGCGAAAACCGGAATAGACTTTCAGCGAACTGCCAATCACCAATAATGCATCGGCGCGTTGCAGCGCATCAAGGCAGTATTGCACTCTTGTGACCGGCACCGTGCCGCCAAAGAACACCAGCTCCGGCATCAATACCCCACCACAAACTGTACATTCCGGAATTTTTACCTGTTCGACATGCTCATCCGCCAGAATAGCATCACCATCCGGACGTATTTCTGCGGCCAGCCCTTTGAGTTGTGGGTTTAGTGTGGCTATGCGTTGTTGTAAGTCATCACGGCTGCTGCGGGTGGCGCAATCCAGGCAATGTACATCGCGTAGATTGCCATGCAGGTCAATGATTTTTTTGCTGCCCGCTTGTTGGTGGAGGTTGTCCACGTTTTGGGTGATGAGCAGTTCTGTAAAGCCGGATTGCTCCAATGCTGCGACGGCGAAGTGTGCTGGATTAGGTTGTGCATCGGCGATGGTGCTGCGACCAATGAAGGAGCGTGCCCAGTAGCGCTGACGTACGGCAATATTTTGGATGAAATCCTGATGCTGCATGGGGGCGCTGCCCATCCAGACCCCGTTCTGATCCCGGTAGGTGGGAATGCCGGATTGTAGGCTGATTCCGGCACCGGTTAGGATGACCAGGCGCGGGTGTTTTTGGATAAAATCCAGTAGTTGTTGGGTTTCTTGCTGTGAGGTTTGGGTGTTGGTCATATTATAAAATTAGCATTTACCGAATAAGCTCGGCAGCCTTCCGCAAATCAACAGCCAATATATCAGGCTGAGCACGCAAAGCCTCAAAACCAACACACCGATAAAAGTGGTGAGCATTTTCATCAATCGGATGAGTCACAATCATTCGTGCAGCGACTGTTTCAGCAGCAGCCAGCGCCATAGTGACTACATGGCGAATCAGGTAACGGCCAAGCCCTTTACCCTGAAATTCAGTATGGATGGCAAGCCTGCCCAGTAGCACTACCGGAATCATCTCCGGCATATTACGCTGGACAGATTTAGGTGCATCGACACGAATAATCTGACTCATTGAAAGACCGTAATAGCCGATCACTGTTTCGGTGTCTTCTCTGATAGCAACAAAGGTACGGGTAGCCGCCAGCTTTTGATTTCTCAGGGCACGAGACTGTAGCCAGTTGTCCATCAACGTATCACCACAATTGAAATCCGATACATTATGATCAGGGTTCAGCAGCTCAATACGTATGGCAGGCAAAGAATCAGCCACGCTCCCAAGGACTCGGTTCAGTAAGTGTTTTCTTCAGTGCATCTGATGGCGGGGAAGGTTCGTTTAACTGATCCAGAATCGCTGCGAAGCTTTCTCCGTCAACAAAAATAGAGGTCTGCTCCATCAAAACATCTTTAGCATTGCGCACAGCAGCATTTAGCATGAACTGTGTACGGTTTATGCCCATTGAACGTGCGGCCTGATCAATCAGGTTTTTGTCTGAGACTGATGCACGTAACTGGATAGTTGTATCTGCGTATGTTGATTGTTCCATAGCTTAATAATAGCCTTTGTAGCTACATTGTCAATACTTG
>CALHAO010000447.1 GCA_937931765.1 uncultured Thiotrichaceae bacterium | reverse complement strand
TGCTATGGGCCATATTTATATGGGTACAGTCGCTATGGAAGGTGCTTTTGAAGTGATGCAGACCGGTTATTGTGATGCTAACTGGGCTAAGGAACACCATGACTTGTGGTATGACGAAATGGTTGAAGCCGGTGAGGTGTTATCGCCGGGTGAGCTGAAGCAGGATACTGCAGAGGTTATGCAACAAAAACAGCCAACCTAAACCAAAAACTTAAAGCTAGCGCTACACCTAAGGGATCAGGCATTATCACTCAGATAATCTGATCCCTTTTTATTTCCAGCCCGACACAACCCAACACCCATGATAGAAATCAATAGCCCCAAATTCTGGCGTGCCACTCTTGCATTGAGCCTTGGTTCGATGATGATTTTCTCCAATATCTATATCACCCAACCTTTATTACCAACACTGGTTAATGATTTCTCGATTACCAAACTGGAGGCCAATTGGAGCCTCACCATCACCACCTTCACGCTGGCTTTGTCATTATTGGTTTATGGCGCACTCTCCGATGCATTGGGCCGCAAACACCTGATGTTTTACAGCATGATCAGCACCGTTCTGGCCACGCTGGCACTCAGCATAGTGACTGACTACTCGCACTTTCTGTTATTACGGGCCATACAAGGTTTCTGTTTAGGTGGCTTACCGGCCATCGCCATTGCTTATATGAGTGATGAGTTCAGCAAGAAAGCCCTGTTGGCCGCCGTCGGGTTTTACATTGCGGCGAATACTTTGGGTGGTATCGGCGGGCGCTTGGCCGGTGGTTATTTTGGTGGTTGGCTGGGGCTGGAAGATACCTTCCAAATTATGGCAATGTGGAGCTTAGTCATTGTTGCAGCGTTCTGGTGGCTGCTGCCTGCTTCAACTCAGTTTACCCGTCAGCCGGTTAACCTGAAAAAGATGCTACGGGCGATACAGGGACACCTGAGCAATCCGGTGTTAATCATTGCTTATCTGATCGGTAGCCTGAATTTCATGATTTTTATGAATCAATACAGCTACATTACCTTTGTGCTGGCTGACCTGCCCTATAGCCTGCCGCCCTTCTGGATCGGACTGTTATTCCTCACCTACCTGAGCGGCACGCTAGCCTCGACTGTCTCCGGTTATATCGCCGGGCGTTTTTCACAAAGCCGGGCGATGATGCTGGGGATTGTTATCTTTATGATCGGCACACTCACTACCTTGCAGGATAGTTTGATCGGCATTGTCAGCGGCTTTTTCATTAACGCCTTTGGTTTCTTTCTTTGCCACTCTCAACTCAGTAGCTGGGTCAGCCGCTATGCACCACAGAATCGTGCTACAGCTTCTGCGCTGTATCTGGTGTTTTATTATCTGGGTGCCAGCGTGGGCGGGCTTTACCTGAACCCGTTCTGGGAGTGGCATGAATGGATCGGCGTGGTGACGGGGTCTATTATTGTGCTCGGTGTGACGCTGACGGGGTGTTGGTTTTTAGCGCGGCATGAAGAATAGCCGCGCCAGTGACTGGCCTTGCAATAATGCTTACAAGATCCCTTGCATAATCACCATATCCTTAACCCAAACCGGCTTGCCTGTATTCTGATCACGGAACTCATTAATCCGAACCATGTATGTCATCTTCGTCTCAGGCTTAAAGTCACGGATACCGGGGAAATTACCTTGAATCCAGGGTGCATTTTTATTGTTCTGAATCCAGCGGCTGTCGTAGGTCGCCTCGCGCCATGACAAGCCCTTCGTGGTATTACGCACTTCAATAAACTTACGTACACCCTCGCCTTCATAACGGGTTGCATCCGTCGCCGTGCCAGTAAACACCAGCGCATTTCCATCGCCACTTAATGTTAAGCGCTGACCATTCAGTTGGTAGTTTGAAACGCCACTGAGCAGACCAGTCACTTCCGAGTCGGCGCGCATCAGTGAAATATCCATGCAGGCTTTTTTCGTTGACATCCACTGTCCTGTGGCAATTTTATCCGGTGAACTTAATTTGAAACTGCTACCTGCCGTATTACAACCACCTTGCAAACTAATAGCGCCCTCGCCGAAGGTTAGCTTGTAATGCTTAGCAGGAATACCTGCCTTCAGGTTAGCTGTTGGCGCACTTTTTCCATACTGCACTGTCGATAATGACCAGTTCATCGCTGCCAATGACTGGGTTACTGACGGTGTTTGCATGCCATTACCACTACCTTCAGAAACCGCCATTGTGCTACCACAACCACTGAGTAACACGCCACTTACTACAAAACTGAAAATACCGCCTGCTTTTTTAATCCACATAATACTGTCCTTTTTATGATTTGATATTGATTCACCCCTTCACTCTATATGGCATTATTTGAGTAGATATGTTCAAAAGATATGAACTACGTATCAAAAAAGATGCCGAAAGGTGCTGAATTGCTAATACTAACTTCAGCTGATAAATCATCCGTATTATTGGCAATAGTTCACATTTTTCAGCCAACATTTGTGCCATGCTATTGTCCAAGACAAAGAAAAACTCAGGAAATGTCAACAATGAACAAACCAGACATACCAAACTTTACTATTGAACAAGAATTGGGCCAAGGCGGAATGGCAACGGTGTATCTTGCCACACAGGTGCTATTAAATCGGAAAATAGCAATGAAAATTGTTTCCCCCGAGTACTCCCAAGCCTCTTTTCAAGAAGTATTTCTTCATGAAGGGAAAGTGATAGCACAACTGGAGCACCCTAATATTGTCAAAATCTATGACATTGGTATTACAGATAACTCCTTCTATATGGCTATGGAGTACCTCGCCGGAGGCAGCTTGCGGGATCGGCTGGAGACAGAAACATTCATTCCGAGCCAAGTACTACAAATACTTGAACAAGTTGGAGATGGTCTGGAATTTTCTCATCAACAGGGTTTTATTCATCGGGATATAAAACCAGAAAATATTCTATTCCATCAAAACGGTACGGCTGTATTAACAGACTTTGGTATCGCCAAGCTTCAGAACACGACCGGTGAAATGACACGTATGGGCTACATGGCAGGCACCGCGCATTACATGAGTCCTGAACAAGCCGCCACTAGTGAACTGGATAATCGTTCAGATTTATATAGCCTGGGGCTGGTTATATTTGAAATGCTGAGTGGGGAAAAGGTTTGTAAAGCAGACAGTCTGATACAAGCCATCCACCAACATACTGTGACACCACCGCCTACGTTACCGGAAAAATATCAACTGTTTCAGCCAGTGCTTCATAAAGCTTTGGCTAAACAACCGGAAGATCGTTATCACTCAGTAAAACAGTTTGTCGATGCCTTCTCTCACGCCGTAAATAATTTTAATAGTAGCCAGCAAACAGAGTACTCAGCCAACTCTGGAGAAACACGCCTGTTCGAATCGGATCATGTTAATACCACTACGATACAACAAACATCACATACAGCCAGACCGGCCACGGTCACTTTACAGGAGGAAGAAACACCTTTATGGCAAAAACCACTAGTCATTGCCTCAATCGTTGCAGTAATTGCCTCCATCCTGGCATTTTTCTTTATCACATGGATGGTTACACCCACCACACTGCCTACATCTAATCAATCGACTGACTTCTCAGGATCTAGCGATTCATCAACACAGACAACGACCGTATCATTGCCTGTCGCACCCCCCAATAATACCCCACCACCAGAGAAGCAAACGAATTCACAGGAAAGCGAAACTGATAGTCAGGCAAATGAACCTGTTACAGAGAAACCCACCGTAATAGTTAAACCGGCAGTAGACACTAAGCCTGAATTGCCATCTGGCCAAACCATTCCAGGTATAACCGGGCAGATATTCATTGTTTCCAGTAGTGATAATCTGAATTTACGAACAACACCTCGGGTACCTCGGATAAAAACAGAGAATATCGTTGGGAAGCTAAAGCCGGGAGCCAGAGTAACTATCGCGAGTGATGTCACTTTCCCGCGAAAAACTGCCAAACTGACTGGCAAGTGGGTGAAAATAAACCACTCCGGGCAAACAGGGTATGTTGTTGATACTTACCTTCGGCCAGCGCCTGAAATAAAATCAGGAGGCAAACCCACACCCAACTTACAAGGAAAAGGGTTTGTCATTAAAAAAGAGAACACGAAGGTTTTTGCTGAACCATTCTCTGACACAACCTCTGAGACTCCACGCGCACTACTACAAGCCGGAGTGGTTGTGATAGCACAGGAAAACATGCGCTACCCTGATAAAGCCTGGGGGCCTTCCACAAGCTGGATAAAAGTCAAAGGGGGAACATGGGAAGGCTACCTGCTTGATATTAATGCCTTTCCCCTCAATAAAAATAATAAAGAAAGAATAAAGTTTGCACCAGAAGCCGTTAGCATAAACGTTCAGGGTCAACTGAGTCACTTAGGCACAAAACGTTATGTATTACGTGCCCTGGAAGGACAGCAGATACGTGTTCAAAACCTGAACACACTACCTTCAACGGTAACACTATTTGTTTATGGGGAAGACAATCAGGTTCTGGGGTTCAATACAAAGAAAGTCGACAAGCTTTTACCCTCAACACAAGACTATTACATCACCTTCTTTGGAAGCGATAACCAACAAACCCCTTTCCACTATGAAATCTTTATTCAATAAAGTGTAGCGGTTAAAAATCTTACCCAGTCAGCACCATCACAACCGGCAGACTTAACATAGCCAACAAAGTCTGTCCGGTAATAATCGCCGCCATTAACTCCGCATTCCCACCCAATTGTCGCGCTAGAATATAAGCCGAAGCTGCCGTAGGCAGTGCCGCATACAAAGTCAGAATCTGTTGCGCACTATGATCCAGCCCCAGACCACTCGCCATAAACCAGGTCAGTAAAGGCAACACAAGCAACTTCACCACTGAAGACCAGGCAAACGTCGCCCCAGCACCGCGTAATGCCTGTAATTGTAGCCCTGCTCCCACCGCCAGCAACCCCACCGGTAAGGCCATTAATGCCAGTTTATCAACAATGCCCATCACCAGATCCGGCGGCACCCAGCCGAACAGATTAAACACGATACCCACAATGCTCACTACTACCAGCGGGTTTTTCACCACCTGCATAATAACGCTACGCACACTTAATGTAGCCGATGTGTATAAGGCAAACACCACCACACAAATCACATTCACCAGCGGGATCATCACCGCCAGAATCAACACAGCATAAGTCAGCGCCGGAGCCGGTAACACAGCCGCCAGCGCCAAACCAATGAAGGTATTAAAACGGACACTGCCCTGTAAGAAGGAGGTGAAATCTGGCCCGTTGAGTTTTAGCCAGGCATTGAATAGGAAACTGAGTACTGAGCCGACAACCACCACCAGCGCAGCACCCAACGCTAATAAACTAGTCGCCTGCCAATCCAGATCAGCACGCGCTAGATTGCCGAAGATCAAACAGGGGAATAGTACATAATAGGTGCCGCGCTCGGCTTGTCGCCAGAATTCAACATTCAGGAAATCGGTGCGGCGAGCGATGTTGCCTAATACCAGTAAGGCGAATACCGGGAAAATGGCAGTGAAGACGACGCTCATTTATTGCGTGACGCGCTTAATACTTTTATGCCATGGCGACCTTTCCGTAAAAGTGTCGAGATATAACTCTTCAACTTCTTTTCTAGCCCACGGTGTTTTTCTCAAAAATTTTAGTGAAGACTTGATTGAGGGATCTTTCTTGAAACAGTTGATTTTTACCTTATCGGACAAACCAGACCAGCCATAATGCTCCTCCAGCTTTAGCAAAATATGCTCAAGGGTCAGACCTTGTAGTGGATTATTTGGGTGATTTTCACTCATTTCAGGACTCGTTTAAATTTGTACAATTCAGATCGCAGAACATCCACTCCCAGCCTGCTACATGGGGCTAGGAAGAAGCATTTACCTAACCCAGCCAGACCTATTGTTCACTTATTTTCAACTATTTCAATCCCAATCTCACGATACCGTGCCAGAAAGTCTACACCGTCCCAGCCTTCTGGCATTTTACGATTAAGCCCAGCCGCATTTAACTGAGCATCTTCTTCTCTAGTTATCAGCGCAGCACAACAGTACTTTTCCAGCACGTGCTTCACTTGATCATGGCTTACATTTTCAATAGCCAACAATTTGCCTTGTAAGTATCGAAACGGAATTGAATGATCGTAAACGAGCCCACGACTCTTAATGCTCATTCCAATAGCAGCTTTTGACCGATAATTGGCGCATTTCTCCTTTGAACCCGTCCTTCGCTCCCATAAAAAATGAACAGGCTCTCTCAGGGCTTTTGAATAAGCAGAAACAGGCATGCCAAGATCACGAACACGCTGACAGTACATTATCGCCTCAGAAATGAGTTCCAATCGCTTTGACTCATCCATATCTTTCATATTAACGGTATAATCCACACAAACTTCAACAATCCTCTATACCTGAGTTAAACTCAAACCTGCCAACTCGACAAAGAGCATCAAAGCGGTCACCTAAAAGAAAAGCCACTAAAATCAGGCAGCCTGAGTATCAGACACAATATGCATATCCACATGAATATCTTCATAAGGACAGTGCAGACTGCCATTCTCATTCCGTTCGATCAGCCCCAGCTCAAACAGAGTTTGGGCATCTTCATGAACACGTTTTACATCCCGCCCGACCTGACGTGCCAGTTCTCTGACACCCATAACACCATTTTGCTGAAGTGTGTTAATAATAATCCAGCGACGTTCAGTCAGACGCGCAAAGAAAGCTCCTGGTGTTTGGAAGTTCAGCGTTTCACCCTGATAGCTGTTTTGCTGAGCCATTTTGCCAGCATTACGCAGGGCTGATTTCCAGTCAGGTTCCAATGTAATGGTTAATTTTCGCTTTTCCATGCTTCCACCTTTGCCGTAAAATCTTCAATCAATTGGTCGAT
>CALHAO010000446.1 GCA_937931765.1 uncultured Thiotrichaceae bacterium | reverse complement strand
TACCTAAAATTTGCTCAGCCAGAACAGCTGGTATGGCTCATGCCTGTTTTCTGGATTGGCTTCCAATGCCTCGCCATGCCGGGGGCTAAGCTCGCTAAAAAATACGACCCACTGCTGATCATGTTGTTAGCCGTTCCCTTAGGCGCAGGCGCTTTGTGGCTGGCTGTTTATAGCACCAATCTGAATACCCTCATCGGCGCTCAGCTATTAGCTGGTGGCACCTGGGGTGTTTTATTGATGGGCGGCATTGCTGCAGCAGTATCGATCGGCGGCAAAACAAAAAGTGGGTTATTGCTGGGGTCATGGTTCAGCATGCTAGCGCTCGGAGCTTTGATCAGAGTATTAATGGTCATGAACGAACTGCCAAAACAGACAGCATTCGCCACATGGCTGGAGATTCTGCCCGCCCTCTGCTGGATATTGGCCGGACTGTGTTTTTATATGACGCGAAAGGTTTACCGCTCATAGCATAATCAGGAGCATCAAAACCGCTCAAACCACCGCATAATAAGCAATCTCAACCGCCGAAGCCCGCCGCACGCCCGCGCATACAAAAATCGTATGATTCACCCAGGCATAACGCGCATCACCGGTTTCCAGTCGCGCCGCCGTGCGCATGTAATAGCGGGAAGGATCAACATCCTCACCCGCAGCCAACTGTTGAATCACCTCAGGCGGCCCATGACGACTGCCGGTGTTAATGATTTCAATCACTGCACCCTCATCAGTCTTCAGCGCATAACGTGTATCCAGATGCGCAGCCCCGTCAGCAAACACCGTCTGCCAATCCGCGCCCAGATTCAATACCTCACCTTTAATGTCCGGCCCTAACGCCTGCCCGCCAATAATAGGAAAAATACGCCGCAGTCCGGCGCGCCCTTGCCCCATTTCAATCGGCGTACCCAGTTCTACATTTAAGGTAAAAGCATGGCGTAAAGCCGGTGTTGGAATATTCAAAACGTTGCTCCCCTATTAATGGTCAAGCTTATATTTCGCTGAGATCAACCGTGCGCTGCTCACTGGCAGACAGATAAGCCGCCTCGACCAGACTGAGTGTCTGCAGGTTGTCATACCCACTGTTTTCAGGCTGCTGACCATTGCGAATGCAATCGATAAAATGCTGCTGAATAAGCAACACACTTTCTTGAATGTTATGCCACGGACGCTCTGCCCAAGGCAGCACTGGCGGAGCAACATCACGGGCTTCAGAGTCACCATCACGCTGAATAGTCAACCGGTATCCGGCATCGAGCCTGATAGTGCCCCGCTCACCATCAATTTCCAGCAGGCTTTGCGGGAAGGTCTCCGGTTCACGTTTCGTGGCATAAGAACAATCCACCACACTGGTCACGCCCCCTTCATGGTCAAGTAGCATAGTCGCTACGTCTTCGCCTTTGATCTGCGGATTAATGCGGCGGGTGGTGGCAGACATTCGCAGCACATCGCCAAACAACGCCCGTGAAATATCCAATATGTGAATACCTAAATCTTCAATAATAAATCGCTCACCCTCCGCAAGATAAGGCTGTCCGGAAAACACATCATAACCAGAACGGAAGGATACACGCCCAAAAAAAGGCGTGCCGATGGCACCATTTCGCAGTTCATCAACCGCTGTCCGCACAGCTGATTGCCAACGGAAATTTTCATGCACCATCAGCGTTTTACCTGATTGCTCAACAGCGGCCACCATCGCCCTGGCATCTTTCATATTAGTGGCAAACGGTTTCTGGCAGATAACATGCACAGAGTGCCGGGCAGCCATTTCAACCAACGCACGGTGCGATTCCACCGTCGTAGCAATATCGACAATATCAAAACCACCAGCAGCAAACAGCGCCTCAGCATTGTCATACACCTCAGCAATAGCAAAGTCTTTCGCCACTTCACTCAGGCGCTGTGGATTACTATCACAAAGCGCAACCACCTCCACACCCGCTATATCAGACCAGGCATGTAAATGATTGATAGCAAAAAAGCCGCAACCGATCAGAGCAACTTTCATATTCTCCTCCTTTTCAAATTTCGCAAACGGGCACTATCCAATAGGATGATGGTAAAGTAGTGATCCACCACTGATAATAATAGAACGTAATCTAAATGAAAAACTACCTTAATGAATTACTATTGGATGCCATGCAGCGCTTTGTTCCCTTCAAAGACTGGGTCGGAGAATTAAAGAACCCACAAGTGCTACGCGCCGATATACTCGCCGGTATTACGGTGGCGTTGGTGCTGATTCCGCAATCGATGGCTTACGCACAATTAGCCGGTTTGCCACCACAAATGGGCTTGTATGCAGCATTCCTGGTGCCTATTGTTGCCGCCTTATTTGGCTCTTCCCGGCAATTACAAAACGGCCCAGTAGCGATCATATCGCTAATGACGGCAGCGGCTTTAATTCCGTTGAATTTAGAGCCGGAGCAATACATTGCCTATGCTGCGATGGTGGCGATTATGGCCGGGATAATGCAATTGATACTGGGCTTTCTGCGCCTTGGGGTCATGGTCGACTTCCTGTCCCATCCGGTAGTGAT
>CALHAO010000445.1 GCA_937931765.1 uncultured Thiotrichaceae bacterium | reverse complement strand
GCTGTCAGGTTGCGTTGTATAACATGAATAATATGGTTTTGATCATCAATGTTAGTGATGATTTTATTATCAGGCCCTAAAACGTGCAGCGTATGTAAATCATATTCATCATCCACCGACACCAAACGTGATTGCGCAATGTTTAAATTGAGCTGTTCTAATGTCGATACCACGCGCGTAAACAGGCCAGGAAAATCTTCGCTGTAGATAAAGATAACGTTACTACTGTTTGATGCGGTAACCCGGATATCAACCAGTGGTAACATTTCAGGTGAGGTGGTTAAGATGTGTGTGGCATGCCAGCCAATAGTCTCAACCGAGTGCTTGAGAAGATAGTCATCCCCAAGCTTTTGCCATAATGCTTCACAAGCCGCTTTCTTAAAGCCCAGTTCACCCAGGTGTTTTAACGCAGATTTACGTTTCTGGTTTATCAGGTGTTCCGTTTCTTCGGTGACTGCTGAACGCTTGAGCAGGAATTTACGGGTCTGGCGATAAAGTTCAGTGAGCAGCGACAGCTTCCAGTTATTCCAGAGTTTAGGGTTTGTGCCCTTCATATCAGCGATGGTTAGCAAATAGAGGTAATCCAGACGATCTTGTTCAGCAGTCTGGGCTGCAAACTGCTGGATAACCGCCGGATCACTGATGTCCTTGCGTTGTGCTGTGATACTCATCAATAGGTGGTTACGTACCAGCCAACTAACCAGTTCTGCATCATGTAGGTTCAGGCCATGCTCTTTGGCAAATTCCAGTGCATCCACCGCACCTAATGTCGAATGATCGCCATCCCGGCCTTTAGCAATGTCATGAAACAAAGCGCCAAGGTAAAGCAGCGAAGGTTTGCGCAGGGTTTTGAATATTTCACTGGCTAGCGGCAGCTCTTCGGCACCTTTTATCGTGCTATAACGTCGCACATTACTGAGCACTACTAAGGTGTGTTCATCAACGGTGTAAGCATGAAATAAGTCGTATTGCATACGGCCAACAATATTGGCGAAAGCCGGTATATAAGCCGCCAGTACACCATAGCGATTCATCAGACGCAGCACAAAAGTAACGCCTTTGGGCTGCAACAGGATCTGCATGAAAATCTGTCTGTGCCAGGCTTGTTGGCGGAATCCGGAATCAATGCGGTGTAAATGTTGGCGCATCAGGCGGATAGTGTCAGGCGATAGACTAGTGACACCAGGAGTGGTTTGTAATATCAGGAATATTTCTAACAGGGCGGTCGGGTAAAGCACAAATGTGTCGTGGGAGTTAACCGCTAACATTTTGCCTTTTTTCTCATACCACTCGCCAACCATCTCTGCGACCGGGTAAAGGTCTTTGTGTAGGTTCTGGTGGAATGCGCCTAATAACACATCGGTCAGGCGTTCTACTTCGGTGATGGTTTTGTAATAACGCTGCATGAAGGCTTCGACAGCATCATTGCGATGCAGGTCTTTGTAACCAAAGTGTTGTGCCAGCGTGTGTTGATAATCAAACAGTAAGCGATCTTCTTTGCGCCCGGTGATATTGTGCAGGATAAAGCGAATGCGCCATAAAAAATCCCGGCCTTTGCGCAGTGTATCGTACTCACCTTGTTGTAGTAGCTGATGTTCATACAGTTCAAACAATGAGATATGGCCGTATTCGCGTTCAATGATCCAGCTGATCATATGAATATCACGCAGCCCACCACGGCCTTCTTTCAGGTTGGGTTCCACGCGGTGTGCGGTTTCACCAAATTTCTCGTAGCGGTGTTGTTGTTCTTCCAGTTTGGCCGTGAAAAATGTTTGGCTATCCCACATTTTCTCCGGTCGGATATCGGCTTGCATGGCTTCAAACAATGAGCGCTTTCCGGATAAATGCCGTGATTCAAGTAGATTGGTAATCACGGTCAAATCATCGGTGGCAGCCTGAATGCATTCATCCATAGTGCGCACACTGTGGCCGACGTCAAGTCCGATATCCCAGAGGAAGGTCAGGAATGAAGATAATTGTTCCTGGCACTCATCATCGGGATCTGATGCTAACAGGATTAGTAAGTCAATATCGGAGGCAGGGTGTAATTCCCGTCTGCCATAACCACCGACAGCGACCAGCGCATGTTCTGCCAGTTTTGGAAATTTTTTCCAGTGGTCATACAGCAGGTAATCAATCAGGTCACTGTATTGATAGAGCAGGGTTTGAATAGCTTCGCCTTGCTCAAACGCCTGCATCAACCGTTCACGTGAGTTACTTAATAACTTGGTGTAGGCGGAGGGCTGATGGTCTGTTTCATTACTCAGATCCTGATAGGATGATAGTAATGGGTTGCTGCTGTTATCACCAATCATAAGCGGTCTTGCCACCCAGCTTCTTCTTCACGCAGTGTCAGTATTTCAAAGCCATCAGCGGTGACTAAAACGGTGTGTTCCCATTGGGCGGAAGGGCGACGGTCTTTGGTAATCGCCGTCCATTTGTCGGCTAGAATTTTAATGTGGCGTTTGCCCTGATTAATCATTGGCTCAATGGTGAAAATCATGCCTTCTTTCATCACGCTGCCATCGCCCTGTTTGCCGTAATGCAGGATTTGTGGTTCTTCATGGAAAATCTGCCCGATACCGTGACCACAGAACTCACGCACCACGGAGTAATTATGCTTTTCAGCGAATTGCTGGATGGCGTAACCAATATCGCCAAGTGTTGCACCGGGGCGAACCTGTTGGATGCCAAGGTACATGCATTGCTGGGTGATGTCTGCCAGACGGGCAATGTGGGGTTGTGCTTTACCGGCAAAGAACATTTTGCTGGTATCGCCATGATAGCCGTCTTTAATAACAGTGACGTCAATATTAACCGCATCACCTTTTTTCAGACGCTTCTCACTGGGAATTCCGTGGCAGACCTGTTCATTAACCGAAGTGCAAATCGATTTAGGGAAGGGCGGGCTGCCGTATTCTAAGGGTGCAGGCCAGGCATCCTGTACATTGACGATGTAATCATGGCAGATTTGGTTCAGTTCATTAGTAGTGACGCCAGGCTTAACGTGCTCGCCAATCATGTCTAATACTTCGGCTGCCAGTCGC
>CALHAO010000444.1 GCA_937931765.1 uncultured Thiotrichaceae bacterium | reverse complement strand
CCAAAGGAGTCATCATGAAACGCAGAAATTTTCTAGGTCTGGCAGGCTTACTGTCACTTCCCACTCATTTGTTAGCCAGCACCCGCAAGCCCACCCCGTCACAAGCCGAAGGCCCGTTTTATCCCGTTACACCCATACCATTACGCGCCGGGTTAATACGCGACATCGCCAAGCTTGAAGGTGATGAAATGTTACTGAGTGGCCGTGTCATCAATACACAAGGCCAACCTATCCCTGGCATCAAAGTAGAAATTTGGCAATGTGACGGCAAAGGTTTATATGATCACCCCCGCCAGAGTCAAACCGAGAATTTTGACCCACAATTTGCCGGTGCTGGTGCCGTAATGACTGATCAAAAAGGTGACTATCAATTCCGGACACTCCATCCCGTGCCTTACACAGGCCGCCCGCCACATATTCACGCCAAACTATGGCAGGGTGACAAGGAATTACTGACCACACAGCTCTACTTGAAAGGCCAGACCGAGACTAACGAGTGGTTTAATGTTGGCAGAGATCATTTACAGATCGATCCGCAGCAAAATGTGGAAAATCGTCTGGTGGCCAGTTTTGAGTTCATTGTGTAATTCAGCCTGAAACCCATCGCAATCAGAAAGATTTAGTGCCTATTCTTTAGCAGTGTTACCATCCGCTCTCACTTCCAACCAGCTGTATAAGAAGGCACACCATGGCGATAAAACCAACTATCTACAAAGCCAGAATTTCCCTGTCTGATCTTGAGCGGAATTATTACGATTCGCTCAACCTGACCATTGCTCAGCATCCGTCCGAAACGCTGGAGCGCATGATGGTGCGTATTCTGGCGTATTGCATTAATGCGCAGGAAGGCATGGAGTTGACCAAAGGGCTGGAGGACGTGGAAGAGCCAGCGTTATGGGTGCGGACGATGGACGAGCAAACCACCTTGTGGATAGACCTGGGCGAACCGGCTCCGGAACGGGTAAAGAAAGCGACAAACCGCGCCCATGCTGTGAAAGTCTACAGTTTTAATAGCAAATCGGATGTGTGGTGGTCACAGGGTGAAAGTAAATTCAGCCGCCTGAATGCTTCATTTTACCGGTTCCCCACCCAGAAAATTGAGGAATTGGCGGCGATGGTAAGCCGCACGATGGATTTATCAGTCACTATCACTGGAGACTCCGCTTACATAGCCGGTGACCAGGGTGAAGTCGAAGTGCCGTGGGAAGTGCTTCAGGAAGCCGCCAAATAGCGTCAGCCATAACACCATAACCACTTTTACAGACCCACAAGCAGATGGCCTTTATCCGTCAACGGCCTGCGCATTTGCAACAAACGCCCCGCTTCTGCAGCCTGACCGGAACGCAGTAGTACACTCACCAGCGCGTGTTCAATCAGATCACGTTGCGCCCGGCTGCCACCAATACGCTCATGATCAGCCATTGTTTTCACTAAATGGCCTGTTGCAGCAGTCCAATCCTGTTTGGCAATCGCGCCAAAGCCTTCAGCTAAAAGACGACCATTCTCAGCTGCCGGGCCTTTTACATCTTTAATAATTCGTGACAAAGCCTCAGTGTTTCCCGCCATCGCATGAGCCAATGCGGCATGCACATCAACAAAAACCAGCCCCGGATTGGCAAACTTCTCCAGCGCATACTGACTCATCACAGCCCAGCGCTCGGGTGGTACAGACACACCAGCGATTTCCGCCCGATAAAGAATCGACGCCATATCAGACAACTGATTGATGGCTGGCCCGGTGTTATGGCCGCATTGGATGTGTGTATCAATAACCTCCCACATCGCATCCACATTGCCACGCGCCAACTCCCACAGCGCCAAGTGCCAATACAAATGACCGTGTAACACACCATCTTTATCATAATCCGGCAGCCAGTCGCGCAAATAATCACAACCTACATCCGTTTCGCCCGATTCATAATACAAATGAACACGATTATGTGCAGCTGATGCACTGCGGGGATTGCTGGTGATTGAACGCTCAATATTAATCGCCGCTTGACCCAGTTGACCACATTCGGTTTGTGCAAAAGACAACGCCCCCAGAAACCACCAGTCATCACCATAATGTGGTGCCAGTGTTTCCGCTATCGCTAGATGCTGAGCTTCGCGCCCGGCCAGACCACTAAATCCGATCAGGCTGAAAACACCTAAACAGGTCTGCGCCACCATGGCATCACGCGGGTAATCTAACAGGTGTTTACGTGCCTGAAGATAGGCCGTTTTACTATCGCCCGCGATCAACGTGCCTAACATTTCCAACTGACTGGTTTCACGGGTAGTTAGCTTTTGTAGTTCCGCCGACTCACGCGCCTTAGCCAATACAGCCTGCACCGCATCAGTATTGGAGCTAAGTTGATAGTGGCGAGCTGCGCCGAGAGAAGCCAATACAAAATGTTCATCCGCTGCAATAGCCTCAGCAAACTTCTCACCTGCTCCAATATCTGAGGCCAGAAAACGATCAACCGCCTCAACGTAAGCATCTCTAGCGGTTTCAGACTGCGTGGTTAATGTATTGCCATAACGATCGGTTAGCATGGGAAAATACCTTTTGAGTGAACTCGCAGTTTAACGCTAATAAATGCACCGGGACAAACCGTCAAAACAAGCGACTACCCCA
>CALHAO010000443.1 GCA_937931765.1 uncultured Thiotrichaceae bacterium | reverse complement strand
AAAGTACCGTGAATCCTGCACCTAACTGATCGGATAGAAAGCCACCCTTGAACTGCACATCCGGCATCAACGCCCCCACACCGGGGCCATCAACAAAAGCAGGATCTTCAGCGAGTGTGGCAGGGCTTTCGCTGTAGGTGAACGCCGTCATCTGCCGTGGATTGGCAAGTTCTCCGGCAAAGGGATGTGTTAGCGCCAAGGATAAAGCTGCATCGCGCATCAGCTTCCAGCCATGCGAGTTCGGGGTCATGAAACGCGCACTTTTGGAAGCATTAGCGAACACGTCCAACGTTGCGCCACGTCGCTCCGGCGTGTAACTGTCGAGCAATGCCTCCCCTGCTTTGCCGTTCAACACCCAGCCTAGCTTCCAGCCAATATTAGCCGCATCAGCAAGGCCATTGTTCAAACCACGTACCCCAAAGATCGGCACAATATGCGCACTATCACCGACGAAGAAAATACGCCCGTCACGGTATTCATCCAGCGCCAGGGTGTTGGCGGAATAAACACTCCACCACTCCATTTCCCATGTACCGTGGTAGTCGAGATCCTTCAGAACCGCGTTGACACTTTCGGTTACTGTTGCTTCGCGTAACGCCTCTTCCGTACTTTCATCGTCTTCAAGTTGGTAGTCGATACGCCAAATGTCGTCCGGCTCTTTGTGGATCAATACGGTGCCACCTGGACGCGAGCCGGGATCAAACAAAGCGCGACGAATGGTCGGGTAATCGTGATCCATTTTGATGTCGGCGATCACATAGCGGCCTTCGAAGTTTTCCCCCTGTAGCCGGTGCCCACGCATTTTCCGTATCGGACTGCGTGCGCCGTCGCAGGCCAGCACCCAGTCTGCGTCGAAGTCATAGTCTCCATTGGGATCTGTGACGGCGAGACGCGTACCGTTGCTTGTATCCTCAACGCCCGTGACTTCACTTTGCCAGCGCATTTCGATGAGGGTGCTGGCATCAGCCGCCTGCCAAAGAAACTGCTCAATATATTGCTGCTGAAGGTTGTACATTGGGCGAAATTTTTCATCCGAACTATCCGGCATTTGAAATTCGAGGATTTGCTGACCACGAAAAAAGGTGCGTCCGGTTGTCCAGGGTAACGCCTTGTCCAGAAAAGGTTCGATGGCTCCGATTTGCTGCATAATATAGTAGCTGGGCCGTGCGACACAGATAGCGCGGCTGCCGTCATTAAAGGTGGATTTGTTGTCGAAAACAACCGAGCGGATACCTTCCTTGGCTAAGGCCAGCGCAGCGGTCATACCGATTGGCCCTGCGCCGACAATGGCGACAGGGGCAATATTGTGTTCCACCGTCTGTTCGGATGAGTCAGGTGCATTAAAATGCGGATAGGTAAAATAAAGCGAATCGGTCTCGCTACGCCCAGCAGGTCTCATGATCGATCCTCCTTCGATGATTAAGTATGGCAGACAGATTAGCCGAAGGAGCGCCTGATGTCTGTTCCTTACTATAGGGTGACATGGATAAGGTAGTGGTTTATATGCTCAAGTTGCCAGGCCGAATTTTTTTGCTCACATCAGCTTTGCTCATACTTTCGCGGCTGGTTATCAAAAACCCAGCAAAACGCTCAGCCGTTCGAAGGTAGCTTTAACACAAAGTTCATGTGATTTGTGAGGCCCATGCACTACCATTCAAACTTATTGAAAATTTTGCACCATCCGTGGTATTGGACACACTGATTTCACCACCCATTTTTTGCTCAACAATAATTTGGGCGATGTATAAACCCAGGCCTGTACCACCTGTTAACTCTTTTGTAGTGAAATAAGGTAAAAAAATAGCCTCTAAGTTTTCGGAAAGAATCCCCCCAGCATTATCCATAATAGCAATATTAGTTCTATGCATTGAAGCACTTGTCTTAATAGTGATTTTCTTATCCTCTATTGTCTTTTTATCAAGCGCATCAATAGCATTACTCAAAAGAATAATAAACACCTGTATCAACTCACTTCTATATCCGTAAATCACAGTGTCGCCATCAGCTTCGTAATCAACTGAAGTGCCAGCAAACCTATTTTTCATCAATGCTAAAACATCATTAACCATACCCTCAAGAGAGAATTGCTTCTGATTCTCTTCTAATTGAAATAGCCCCCTAAAGTCTTCAATAGTTTGTGACATATACGTTGTTAAATCTGCTATTTCATCAGTTTTTCCTGCCAAATATTTTTTATTATTTTTTTCATTATTCAAAGCCACATCCATATTCATGAGTATTGAATTAATATGCATGAGGGGTTGTCGCCATTGATGGGCTATAGAGTCTAGCATTTGACCCATGTTGGCCATGCGGCATTGGCGCAACAGCATTACTTCCTGGTCTTTTCGTTGCTGCATTTCCTTTTGTACATTTTCTTTAAGTTTGGTATTTAGCAACTTAAATTCTACCGCATCTCTTTCAATTTTACTTATAAAAAAATAAAGAAATATTGTAAAAATAACAAAGAACGTAAAGAAAGTGGAGTAAGCAAATGGAGATAACTCCAAGTCATATTTTTTACTGAGAACCAAAATACTTACCATGATAAGTAGTGATAAGCTCATGCCCTGTTTTTTTCCTAATAAGACATAGGTGACAAAAATAGCCAAAAAGAAAGCTATTAGGCGAAACTCGTCTTCCTTTCTTGTAATTAAAACAAAATAGAACAAAACCAGGGAAGCTATAATAAAAAAAACAACAACGTAGTGGTAATGTGATTTCTTCATCCTCAGCAAATAAATAACAAAAATATTCACAATACCAAATATAAAAATAGCACCCTCAAAAGAACGGCCAAAATCAATAATACCAAGAATCGAAACCATAAAATTTACAGAATTTAAAAGTGCTGCTACTGCCATGATAATATTTAATAAAGAAAAACGAAATTTCAGTAAATTTTCATTCTCAGAGAATTTATGCCCACTTGTTAAAAAATTATTTAAAGCATTCATGTGCTTTATGCATCCTCGTATTAAATACTCACGTTGCTGTGTCTATCAGAGCATATCAGCAGCTAGTACAGCTTAACCATAACGTGCATCCTATCAGGTTATTGACCCACTTTATCTCTTATTTCATGATAGGTAAGGATGATTAAACGATGCTAAGCCTATATTAGCTGTAATTATAAGTAACTACTTGGAATAAAGGAGCAATCAATGATTTCTATGCTTAAAAAACATTCCATTGTTTATGTCGAGGATGAACCTGAAATACAAAGGAATATTGCAGAGTACTTAGAAAATTATTTTGGGAAGGTACATTTAGCTTCTGATGGCCAAGAAGCGCTCAATCAATACAGCACACACCGCCCAGATGTGTTGCTACTTGACATAAATTTACCAAATATCGATGGCCTCACTGTTGCCAAAAAAATTCGTGAAAACGACTCAGCTATTAAAATAATTATGCTTACCGCTTTTACAGAAAAAGAAAAGCTACTTAAAGCTATAGAACTTAAGCTTACTAAATACCTCATAAAGCCAGTTGCTCCAAAATTTTTTAAAGAAACACTCGAAGTACTCTCCACCGAATTGATAGACCACCCCTCTCAGTTTTTAAAATTAAGTGATTACTTGATTTGGGACAAAGAACAGGAACAACTAACCTTCGAAGGCAATAAAGTCATGATTTCTGAAAAAAATCAGCGACTTTTGAAGCTCTTTATTCACTACAAAGGTAAACCTATCAGTTATGAAAAAATAACAACAACAGTATGGGATAATTCATATCATTTAGATATTTCTATCGACTCAATAAAAAATCAGGTATGCCAGCTCCGCAAGAAAATCCCTAGCCTCCGTATTACTAGCGTCTATGGTGAGGGGTATATACTTAATTAACTCACTAAATGGCATTAATCATAATAACGAATTCATAGAAATATCTTAGAAAATACACATTTCCTTCACAATTCGTTACACTCTTCTGGCAATCTTCTAGATATATAAATAATAGGAAGTTGTCATGCAAGAAAAAATTAAACATTCAAACCTAACTATACTAATCAGTGCGACTCTTATATTCCTAACCCTGGTTGTTAGTGCAACACCTCTGCATGCTGCTAGTAGTAATAATTCTACAAAACAACAATTTTTCACCACTTCCCCAGATGGTTCTGAAAAAAAGAAAAATCAGTTTGATTCGAAACCTGAAGTTTATTTACATTCATTTGAGAAGAATGTTAGAAAAAAATCCCGTGGTCACAGTGGGGACTACGTTTATCAAGTTACCACCCCTAATGGACGCTTGCTCTTATCTTCAGATCCTGCCGAGTGCAGAATTGTTCGTGTTACTAATGGTGTGATTGTTGACCAATTAAAAATAAAGAATGGTAGGCGTTTAGCAGTTCGTAATGGTAATGATAACTGTCAGACACAGAACTTACCGGATGGAGCAGCTGGTAGTAGCCAGCATCATGATACTAATACAGATACTTACAGTAATGGCCCAGCCCTCGCTGTACAGCTTATGCCTTTTTTTGAGACCACTAACCCAGGCAATGTGTACAAGGTGTGGATGACGCCATGGACACAATATTTAAGATCCAGAGGCAAGCCTTTTGCCCGACCTAAACCAGTATGTAGCACAAGCCGCCGTAAACAGAAATGTGGGGTAGGCGATGAAATTATCGGGTTTGCAACAGACAGTGGATTCCGCCGGAATTCCAGCTTGCGTACTCATAACTTTAAGGTGAACCCAACATCTGGTAACCAGCCACCTATAGCAAATGCTGGCGATGATAAAAGTACTTCCCTTCTGAGTATTGTCACATTGAATGGCGCTAACTCCAGTGACCCTGATGGTAATCCGTTAAGTTATAACTGGACTATTACCCAGGTTCCGGCTGGTAGTGCCGCCAGTTTGAGCGACAACACTGCATCTAACCCTGATTTTATCATTGATGTTGTTGGTGATTACATATTCTCCTTAGTGGTGAACGATGGAACAATCGACTCCTCCCCTGATAGTGTAACAATCTCTACACTCAATTCAGCACCGACTGCAAACGCAGGCGATGACGATTCAAAAGCGGTTGGCGAAACCGTCACACTAGATGGTTCAGCATCGAGTGATAGTGATGGTGATTTGTTAAGTTATTTGTGGGAATTCGTTGAGAAACCTTCTGGTAGTTCAGCACAATTATCTGATGCTGACAGTATGTCACCCACCTTTATATTGGATGTCAGTGGCACCTACACAATAGAATTGATTGTTAATGACGGCCAACTTGACTCCACCGCAGACGAGGTAATTATTTCTACCAGTAACTCGGCTCCGGAAGCCGATGCCGGAAAAGCCCAATCGGAAGTCGTAGGCACAGTTATTCAGCTCGATGCCTCTGGGTCTACAGATATTGATGGCGATAGTCTAAGTTATTTTTGGTCGTTTACAGACAAGCCAGACAATAGTGACAGCTTATTATCTGATGAAACGGCAATTAATCCTACGTTTACCTTAGATGCTGCCGGATCTTATATTCTCCAGTTAACTGCTAATGATGGCCAATTAGACTCGACCGCTTCAGTAATAATTAGCACAGTGAACAGCGCCCCTGTTGCGGATGCTGGTGTTGACCAAAGCGCCACCATAAATTCACTGATTGATCTTGACGGCTCAGACTCTACAGATGTCGATGGTGATAGCTTAACTTATGACTGGGCTTTGACAACCATTCCGGAAAATAGCAGCGCAGTACTGTCGGATTCAACCGCAGTAATGCCAAGCTTCACCACGGATGTTGTTGGTGACTTTGTTGCACAATTAACAGTGAGTGATGGCACATTATTTTCAGAGATTGACACCGTTCGTATTAGCTTCCTGAACACTGCACCCGTTGCTGAGGCGGGGCCTGCTCAAAGTGCTGTTATTGGTTCAATTATCAACCTTGATGGAACAGGTTCTATGGATGCTGATAGTGACTTCCTGACCTATAGCTGGACGCTTACTGCAACGCCTGAAGCAAGTGAAGCAAGTGAAGCTACACTCAATGATGAAACTTCCAATAACCCAAATTTCACCCTTGATGTATCCGGTGAGTATCAAATCCAGCTGATAGTTAATGATGGGCAAGTTAATTCACTACCTGATACGGTTACGATCAGTACGCTTAACTCAATGCCAGTGGCTGATGCGGGTGACGATCTAACCACTGTTGCAGGTACTTCAGTGACACTAGACGGTACTCTCTCAAACGATGCCGACAGCGATGATCTGAGCTATTCCTGGTCGTTATTAAATAAGCCAACGGGTAGTAACGCCAGTATCACCGATACTCAAACTAGCATGCCGACATTAACTTTAACGACTGATTTGGCAGGCACTTATATTGCACAGCTAATTGTAAATGACGGTACTGTAAATTCGGAACCCGTTACGGTAACTATTACGGCCACCGCTGCTAACGTTGCACCGGTTGCTAATGCTGGTACTAATGACCGTGTAGCCATCGGTGAAGCGGTGACTTTAGATGGTACGGCGTCTTCTGATGCCAACGGTGATACCTTGACTTACCAATGGCAATTTACCAGCACCCCAACAGGGAGCACAGCGGCCCTGGACGATGCAACCAGCAACATGCCAGAGTTTACTGCCGATTTGCCGGGTGAATACGTCATCGAACTTGTCGTTAACGATGGAGTTGAGGATTCGTTGCCAAGTGAAGTCACTATCACTAGTGGCAATACACTTACCTTAAGCTTACTCGATGAGCTGGTCGGCGTAGGTCGCACGACTATTGCTACCGCAACTTTAGAAGACCCAGCACCAGCGGGTGGTCAGGACATAACGCTGGTATTGGATGACACAAGCTTAGCCGAACTCAATCCGGTAACGCTGAACATTCCAGAAGGTGAGTCTACTGCTAATTTCTCTATCACTGGTTTAAGTCCCGGCTTAACAGAATTACGCGGTAGTGCTGATAGTATCGCCGAAGCAACTGCAACGGTGCAAATTACCCAAGCATTGGTTTCTATCGATGAAATTGATTTAATCGCACCAGATGAGACGACAGATATTGTTATATCACTGTCGGAGCCTGCTCCTCCACAAGGATTAGATATCCAGATTTCTATTCTGGACTCAGCCATTGGTACACTATCAACGATAACTGTTTCTGTACCGGCGGGACAAGTGACACCAGCAGCAAATGCAGAAGTGACTGGTATTAACGTTGGTACGACCACGATTACTGCTCAAGCTGTCGGTTATGCCCCCGATGTGCGTGATTTGACCGTGGCATTAGCGGTGAGTTTTGATCAAAGCTCTGTCAACGTGACTGCGCCATTTACCGGAACCATTACTTTGGAGCTAGATGCTCCCGCACCTGCCGGAGGGATTACTTTTGACCTCACCGCCGATGACGATATCGTTAGTTTAGTGGGTCAAGTGTTTATTCCTGAAGGTCAAACACAATCACCACCCATTGAACTGACTGGATTGAGTGCTGGCAGCACGACACTTCGGGCAAATTCAGCCAAGACATTTGAAGCAACAGCGGTTATTAACGTGGATGCTACCGAAGTCTATTTGCAAAGATCTGGGCAGCGCATAACGGAAGCATTGGTAGGAGTTGATTTGCAAGATGGCTTCCAAGTTATACTGGGCGCTACACCGCCCCTCCCTGTTGATATAAAGATAAGCGTGCCTGAAAACTCTGGTGTATTACTGTCTAAGTCTAGCAGTACCGCTGGTAGTAATATGATTGTATTCGATGATTACACAGACTCTGGCACCCCAACTATTTATATTCAAGGCACCGCTATCGGAGACGATGTACCACTGGCTGTAGAAATTACTGAAGGGAATTCAAGCAATACTATTCCTTTCGCTATTGATCAGATAACTGTTGATGTAGACCCTTCTGGCTTGTATATGAATACTACAGAATATATGACAACGAGCTTCTCAAACAGTGCAAATTTCAGAGTATATTCCAGTCTCTTATTTGATGATGAAACACCGACGGAAGATGGTAAATTGCTTCGCACTCAAAGTGTGCGCGGTGGATTTGCTCTCAACGTTCCAATGAAAACCAGTGACCCAGACATTGTGAGCTTAGAAAACGGGGGAACGGGTAATCTGAGCATAGCCAATGGCTCCTCCTCTGCACTTATTTCTGTGACCCCTGTTTCGGGAGGAGAAGCGACCATATCAATTGAGAGCTATCCAACTGGATTTGCTTTGCCAGAGGATCGGAATGCAGAAGTAGTGATCACTGTAAATGCACCTAAAGCCTATTTGTATCAAACGACTGAAGCAGTTGTCGGTTTAGACCTGCAAGCATTTCATAGACTTCAATTTGAAGGTACTCCCCCACGCCCGGTCGATGTACGAGTCAGTGTGACTGCGAATTCTGGTGTTTTACTTTCCAAAACTTCTACAGGATTGGGGCAAAACAGTATCATGGTGGTGACTAACAGTATGAATTTAGGACTACCACAATTTTATATTCAAGGTGAAACGTTAGGTGACAATGTACCACTAACCATTGAAGTTTTTGAAGCAGGTACCACCACACCGATTGGGTATGATGAACAAACGGCCAGCGTAGATGTTGACCCATCAGGTATCTATATTAGCACCGCAGACTTTGAGACCACCTCGTTCTCTAACAACACTACAATACGTGCACATACGGTACTTTTACATGACGATGAAAGTACGCAAGCTAGTGGGAAATACCGGGATGTTCAAGCGCTACGCGGCGGTATTAGTTTAACTGTACCCATGACTTCCAGTAATCCTAGCGCCATTGCGCTTCCCGATGGTGCCACAGGTGATATTACCATTACTGGCGGTCTAGGTTATGGCGGTGTTTCTACTGACCCACAAAATGCAGGAGTCTCGACTATATCAATTGACAGTCTTCCCGGTGATTTTGTCGTACCCAGTGACCGGGATGCTGAGGTGATCGCTGCTGTGACAGCTGCACAAGCCTATTTAGAAGGTGGCGAGGCAGTTGTTGGTAAAGATCTGCAAATAGCCAGGAGTATTCGTTTGGCTCAAGCACCACCAAGACCAGTAGATGTATGGATTAGCGCACCGCTGAATTCGGGGGTTTTATTGGCTAAAACAGGCACTGAAATTGGCAGTGATAAATTATTAGTCAGCAGTAACTCAACCAGCACCTTTAATCATAGCCTTTTTATACAAGGCACTGCGCTAGGTGATGATATTCCGCTGACTATTGAAGTGTTCGAAACAGGCACCACAACGCCTATTGGGTATAACATATTTGCAGCAACAGCGGATATAGATCCAGCAGGTTTATATCTGTCTACTGCAGATATAGATACAACGACCTTCGCAAATAACTCAAGAATCGATATATCAAGCAGGCTACTTCATGATGATGAAACACCACAAGCCGTTGGTAGCATAAGACAGCTTCAGGCGATACGAGGCGGTCTGAGCTTTACGGTGCCGTTAATATCAAGTGATCCAAACGTGGTGGCTACTGCAGATATCATAATTAATGGAGGCTCAAGCAGTGG
>CALHAO010000442.1 GCA_937931765.1 uncultured Thiotrichaceae bacterium | reverse complement strand
GTTGGCTTTTGCAGCCAAGTCAATTGAGAAGGCTCAAACCGGATAGGCCCGAAACCGCCCGCAACTTTAACACCGGACTCTTTGATTTGAGTCAGGTCTGTCGCAGTAGCTGCACCATTAACCGAATTACGATCAACGCGCCGGACAGAATTATGAATGCTTTGAAAGAATGAACGCTGTAGGAAATCGCCCGTAAAGCCTGAAGTGGTAAGAACGATAGAACCGCCGGAAGCGGTATTGAATTTTTCAACCATCTGAGCAAGTGTCTCGATGGTCGCAGGCATGATGTATTCGTTGAATACCTGCATTTGTGATAATGACATAGCAAAAAGCCTCAAAGTTTTTATGACTTGAGGCTTCTGCTCTCAACAGTCGAGAATGAAATAAATCATACCGCTTCTGCTGGTATTTATTTGATAAGCGTAAAGCTACTTATCTATTTATGTGATAATAACTTAAAATTATCACTGTGGCAAATTGTACTTGGCCGCAATGGCCGCTGTGCGTTCTTCTTTAGTGCCAGCCATATTTTTTGGATTGAAGTACTGACCAGTACCGCCGCCATTACCGCCCGTGGCACCGCTGCCGGTTGGCTTTTTATAAAATGGGGCAAACCGTGGGTTGGTGCGCAAGCTATTTACCCATTCCGCAATACTCATTACATTGCCGTCCGCACCGGTCATTACTCTGTCGCCGTTCATGGGGATGTAGTTGCCTTTTTCGTCCTGCTGAAAAACAGACTTGGCCTCTTCCATTAGCCAGTGCTCCATACCTGGCAGCAAGGCTACACTCTCATAAGATGAATTATGCTCTTGGATGCCTCCGCCAACGCGATTAGTAAGCTTTTCGGCATTGAGCTGGGATGCGTAATCATTAGCGCTTGCTTCCGCCGCCTCAAGCTTCAAAGCATAAGCTTCACGGATGCCGTCGCGCTCAGTCGTTAGCCTGTTTATCTGTTCAACTGCGTCGCCGTTATTTTTAGCCAGTTCACGCAATCGCTCAATTTCGTTTAAATCAATATCTTTGTACTGATCTAAATGCCCCTTCAGGGTTGTCTTTTCATCCTTTAGCGCTAGGTTTGTAGCCTTTAGCCCGCTAGCTTCGACCTCGAACTTAGCCTCATAGCTAGCATCAAACTTTGATTTCAGAAAGTTCTGCACTGAGTCACTTTCTAGCAATTCAGGTGTTAAGCCTTCTGGCAATTCTTCAGCTTCATTAAAATCAATAAATGGCATTTATGTGTTACCTATGGTTTGCGGTGATTCCGCGTAAAAAAGCCCGCTGGATAGCAGGCATAAAAAGCCCCGACTAAGCAGGGCCATTAATTAATAATTTGTCTTGCGTTAAGGCAATTCATCCAGTCGTAAAGGTCGCAGCGTCCGCGAATCCACCAAATCCTTCAGGCTGTCAATTTTTCCAGCCTTCCATAGTTCATAACGGCTTTTGCCCAAATAAGCCCGCATGTCAGAGTCAGGCAGGCGGCTAAAGAATTGCTCTATGTTGTCGCGTGTCTGGCCTATCTTTCCGGCCCGCTCGTCTTTTGGAATATCTTTGACTGACCTGTCATCTTTGACGTAAGGGCGCTCGTTCGTCATGTCGCCAATGTGCGGTATCAGAACGCACCGGCAGCGCGGATGCAATGCTGGTTTTGGTGATTTTCCTAGCTCGTATGGATTTTCGGACTCAGCGGCATAGCATGTGGAGCAGTTATGCAAGACGCACCCGCAAACCACATAGCTATGATCAACTTCGACCTCAATATCATAAACATCACAATCAACGTCAATAATCTCAATAGACTGTATTTTCATAGTAAGACCATTTGAACCTTATTGTTTTTTCGATATTCCCAGTCAGCTTTAACGTGACAGCTTTTGCATAAAGTAATTAAGTTGCTCAATTTATTGCCCGACTTGGTTGTATTTTGCCTGAATGGAATAATGTGATGAACTTCCAGTTTTGAGTTATTTTCTTTTAAATGCTGATCTTGCGCTATGCCGCAGTTCTGGCATGAGTATCCGTCACGTTTTCTTGCACGTTCTGCTGTTTTCAACCAGCCATGACCGCGATAGCCTCGCCTGACTGAGCCAGAGCCACCCCGCCAATTTGGATGCTTTTCACCCGAAAACGCCGCACTTATTTTTTTCTTTCGATCCTCGTTTCTTGAAATAACATCAGATCGACATTTAGTGCTACAGGTGATATTGCTGCTTGCCGTAATATACCTGCCCGTCGATGGAACGTACTTGACTGGCGTAAAATAGCCGCCGCAGCCTTTGCAGTGCCTTGGCTTCGCCTTCGCCGCCATCTTCCTACAATGATTGGTGCAAAATTGACGATCGGAAGAAGCGGGGGTGAACATGAATGATTTCCCGCAAGCCGCACAATCTTTTTTTCTTGATTCTCTTATTTTTTCCCTGAATTTGTCGTAACACTCTCTGTTGCAAAAACACAGATCGCCTTTCTCGTCTTTACTCCTAAAGTGATTCCCGCAATGCGAACAGGTATTGCTGTGCATCTTCCTAGGCGGGGAATATGTGCATCTTCTTTGCTCTTCTGCGTAACAGGCTCTATTGCAGAATACCTTGTTTTCTGATTTTATCGCTTCACCGCATGACTTGCAGTGACGTATACTTGACTCTGTCATGACTAATCTCAACTTAGTTAATGGCAATGTGGGCTAGGGAGTCTCAAGTCCTTAGTCCACGCTATCTCTCTATAAGTATATCATTTTTATCGATATTTTGCACTTCAACCCACCCTCTGCCGGTTAGAAATTTGTGATCTGGCGTGCAATTTATCACCGACCCGTTTGATAGCTTGACGACTGCAATCTTTGACGTTTTCTTTTTAAATGCACCGATCACGCGCCTTTCAATACCCTCCCCGCTAATAACTAACTCACCGGCCTTTATTTTATCTATCGGCTTAGCCCCGCTAGGAGTCTCCAAAAGAGTGCCCGCCACCAGACACGTTCTGAAGTCAAGTGTCGCCAAAAAGTCAACACGCCTAACTCTGAAAGTCCCGTAAACCCTCTCATCTGCATTGGTAGCCACCCCGTTTAAAATCTGGTTGACGTTAGGACTCACCAGCGAATTATCCCGCCAATAGATTAGCCCGTCTTTGAAATTTTCGGTCTTTGTACCTCGGAATGTCGGCACCATGTCAGCCGTAGCTGGCAGCGTAGTCAGTGTCGATATGACTCTATTCTCATAATTTCCGAATGCAGCGCCAATCTTCTTATCAATAGGCAGGCCACCTACTGGCAAGCTTTTGACCCCTGACATTTTCGGAACTTCGGAGCCACCCATTGCCGCAACAATTGCCTCAGCTTCATTTTTTATAAAAAGAGGCAATTCATCATCCAGATAATCCAGTACTTTTGTTTTCTGGACTTCAATCAGTGCTTTTACACCGGCAAGCAATGCTTTAACCTGATCGTTACTGGTGCGGTGATTTAACAGTGCTATTGTTGCCTTTTCGTCAGCGTCCGCTATAAATTCCTGTAACGCCTGAATAATCAGCTTGTCGATAGGCTTCAGTGTTTCGATTATTTCGTTTGTGGCTTGCGTGATGTATCGCTGCAAGTACAACCGCCGCATTAAAATTTTATCGGTCTGGCTCAAGCTACTACACCGCTTTCAATCTCTGATTTGATGTCGTTGTCGTCGTTTTCAGTCAATCCCAGCCGCCTCAATAATTCAAACATCACAGACTTTGGAGCATTGCCCGCATTAATTGCAGCATTCAGCGGGTTAAGCATTGCAAGCCATGCCTCTGCGTTACTAAATTCTGTGCGTATCTGAAATGCTTCCGGTTCAGTCATTCCAGACCATTCAGCCCGTGCATTAAGCGCCTGAGTGATGCCGATACTGATACTATCCGACATGGTGTAGATTGACGCATGTTGAGACATTGCCCGCATCTGTACGGATTGTGCGGCTTCAACACCGCTGCTATTTTGAGTGATTCTAACGGCCATTGATTCGGCCTGACTTTCCTCATCATCCATAGCGGACTTTATTAAAGATATGCCGCCACCACTGGTTTCTAGATAACCAATAGCACCATCAACATCAATCGGAAGCAATGAGCCGGAGCCTAACCCGCACTGTTGGATTTTCTCGTATTGATCTTCTGTAGAGCCTTTCACCCAAGGCGTAGGCTGTGCAGATAAAAACAGTGCATGGCGATAATCAGCAGACAATTGATACATTGCCTCTGCACAATCAGCCACCGGCAATAGCGGCACTGGATCGCAAGCCGGGCTAATGTCAATCGAGCCAATGCAGAATATTGGCAATTCACCCCGCTTAAGTAGCACCGGATCAGATAGCAATTCTTCTTTATTGTTAAATAGCGATACCTCGACACCACCATCAATCAATCTGTATTTCCGGTACTGCATTTCTGTTTCATGCCCGTACTCGTCATCACTGGCATTAACTGATTCAGCCAAAATAGCCATTGTCAGCAAATTAGGGTTATCGTCTGCTACTTTCCAGTTAATCAGAGACTCGGCAGGGTATCGGGCAATATAAGGACTTCCGCCCGCTGCATCTGCGTCAACTACCAAAATAGACCGGCCTCGACTTGATACGTCCCGCGCAATGTCCCGCGCAAGCTGCAGCGTGGTTAACCCGGTATTAGTCACAATCTCATCACTAACGCCCATCGGGTCTTTTTCAAACATCAGCCCAATAATGCCGGTTAGCGCGGTTTCTGTTATTGCTGGCACCCTTGCGCGTTTGCGGTATGCGTCGTACTGAGCCTGCCCCGTGTTGACGTTTTTGGTCATACCTGATGTTTTTGGAAGATACAGCTCGCCCTTAGCTTTTACTGTGTCCTGCCCGTCTAAAAAATCAGTGGTTTTCTGCCAGCGTGGCAGGTATTTATCGTATTCGGGATGATGCGTAGTGATTGACATATTTTCTCTGGACGTAAAAAAAGCCACTTGGAAAAGCAGCTTTGTTGGCAATGTTTGTGATGGGATTGATATAACCCCGTTATTTTTGAGACTGAGGTAGTGGATTGTCTTACAGTTAGTACATGCCGGTTATGGGCTGGGGCTTGATTGCAGCCTTACCAATAGGCCACAACCACGAAACCTGATACCCGATAGCAGTTGTGATGTGCTGATACTGGTTCGTCTGGTCTTCTTGAAACGT